>NZ_JABKBZ010000136.1:0-4949 GCF_013166635.1 Lentimicrobium sp. S6
TTTTCGGCTGCTTCTTTTATTAATTGAAGCTTTTCTTCTTTTGTAAACTTTCTTTTTTCTGTCATGATCGTACAAATTTATAGATTTCTAACTATAACTTTGTCCGATTGTTTAAGGGGCCAAAACACTGGAGCAACTTTAATTATAGAAGACAACGTAAGCATAAGTGGAAATTCATCTAACAAAATCATCGTAGAAGGCAATATTCAAATAGGAAATAATGTCAATTTTAACCGATCGGGTAATTCAGGATATTTTGGCGGTTTACATATCAACAATCAAAATGCAAGCACTACACTTAGATCAAACTATTTTTACAAAAGCTCGCATGCATAATTATGGCGATAATCTTATTGTTAATGATTGTAATTTTGATGACTGCTATATTATACGTTCTCATAGAGGTACAGTAACTTATACAAATTCTGATTTTAGCCGTACTTGGCTTTATATTGAAAATACCGATGAAAATGACAAAACTGCAATAGTAGCTAATTGTAATTTCACAACAGATATTACTATGGCCGCCATAGATCTTTGCAACTACGATAATTATCGTATAGAAAACAATACCATGAATGGTTTTTATAATGGTATTCAGCTATGGCAGTCGGGCGATGGAAATATGGCGAACTACCATCATATTCATAACAATGAAATATTCAATTCTAATTTAACTGGTATTACTGCTTACGATTCAAAGGTGTCCATTTCAATGAATCATATTCACAATAATGCATATGGCATTCGTTTAAATAATAAATGTAACGTAGCAATGTATGGTGCTTATAATGCTACTTCGTATAACGAAATGAATTATATAACAAATAATACCAGCTATGAGCTGTATATCTCAAAATACAGTTTCCCATGGTATTTTCGGTATAACGCTATTATTGACGACTATAATATTGGTAATCCAAGCGATCCGTTATTATATTTCGCCTATCCTACAGGAGGTAAAATAAATCAAAAAGATATACGATATAACTGCTGGACAGCAAATAATAATTTTGTAGCTAGTGAAGATTTATATCCATATGAGTATTTTACATATAGTCCAACTTGGTGCCCTAATGGTTCTCCAATTCCAATAGGATTAGCCGAGCAAATGTATTTTGATGGAAAAGAACAATTTGACGATCAGCAATACTCAAATTCAAAAGCTACATTTCAATTGCTAATTGAGCAGTACCCCAAAACAAAATATGCCGAGTCTGCTATGAAAGAATTAATTAATATAGAAAAGTTTTCTACTAACGATTACTCGTTATTGAAAGAATATTTTCTAACAACCGATAGTATTGTACTTGATACAACTCTTGCAAATTTGGCAACTCGTCTTGTAAATGTTTGCGAAATAAAATTAGGTAATTATCAAGAAGCAATTAACTTTTTTGAGGCAACTATCATTAATCCAGAAACAATAGAAGACAGTATATTTGCAATAATCGATTTGGGTTATGTTTACTTTTTGATGGAAAATGAAGGTGATAAATCTAACTATTCCGGTAAGTTAGTAGAGTTTAAACCAGAATCAAAAAATCATTTTTTTGAACATAGAGACTTTCTTTTATCATTAATTCCTGAAGAGAAAATGAGCACTACCTTAAAAGGAAATATTGATGTCTTAGAAGCAGGAGGGCTATTGCAAAATAATCCGAATCCTTTTAATGGTACTACTCAGATTTACTATAAAATGGAGGAGGAATCAAATGTGCAGATAAGTATTTACAATTATACTGGACAATTAATAAAGACATACATAGAGGGAACAAAAACTAAAGGCATTCATTATATTGATTTTGATGCAAATGGTTTGAAAAATGGAATATATCTTTATTCAATAAGTATTAACGGACAAATAACAGATTCTAAAAAGATGACGATTATGAGATAATACAAACGAATTATCCACCCTTCACAACCAAGCACATCCCGAGTAAAATTCGGGTAGAGCTTGGTTGTTCCAAAGCTATCAGCATAATGTGAATCAATAACGCCCAGTTTGCCAACAAGGCATCATATTTCATGGCGATTTCAGTCGCAACTTTTTATGATTATGGCAGATAATATAGTATATTCGTGGACAGAAAAATTACAGCAGACAAATCCGCCACGTAAATATATGCCAACACGTTACAGGGCATTTAAAAAAATATGAAAACGAAGCATTTATTGATATTTTTAGTTTTTCTCACATTAGCAGGATGTACAGAAAAAAAATCTATTGTAGGAACTTGGATTGAAAAAGACAATTTTGTGAGTCCGCGGATTTGGGATATCACTCAAGATTCTTTTAGAATTCGTTACTGGAATCATTATAACAGTTTTTACAAAATAAAAGGTGATACTTTCATGTTTCCTGGTTTCGAGGGATTAAAGAAAAATCGATTTGAAATAATTAATGATGAACTAAATTTTTACTCAATTGATAATGACTCATTAATAATTAGTTTAGAAAAAGACTCTTATAATAACTTTATTGATTACTTCAATAAAAAAAAGAACACTAATATTTCACTTCCCTATTTAAAATCATCAATAAATAATTTCCACACACTACATTCAATGACTTTTGTATTTAATAAAACAGATCTTAATAATGTCTATGTAAATGGTGAAAAAATTGTTTTGGATAGCTTAGCTTTTTTAAAAATCCTTGAGATAAAAAATCGAGATATCTCAACAACTGGAAGACGTGGATCCCTTTATTGTGATCGGGAAATAAAACTAAAAGATATAAATAGATTGAAAAAGGAACTTCAAAAAGCGAGAATTATACAGATATCATACCTAACTCAAGACAGTTCTGATATTCTTTATGGTAATTATTATAAATTACCTTATATCGAGAATAAATTATTTGACTCCGTATTTCAAAGACATACAGTACCTCCTCTTCCAAAAATTCCGCCTTTAGATGATTTTACCTCCAATGACATACTCTGTAAAATTGGAAATCAATCAATAGAAGTAAATGGAGATGATTTATCTCAAAAGGAACTTGAAGACTTTCTAATAAATAAAATACACGATGGAATTAGAAATATCCTTTATATAAATTTTGATGAGAGATTTACTTATGCAAACTATTTGAGGAAACTATATGAGATTAAAAATATTTATATAAGCGAACAACAAAAATACGCTCTAAAAAAATTCAATAAACAAGATATCGAAAAGCTGGAACCTGATGAATATCTGGAGATTAGAAAAAGATTCCCTATTCTAGTTGTAGAGATAAATAGTAATGAATATAAAGAAATGAAGAAAAACGCCCTGTAACACAAAACATAGTGCATTTGGAAATTAGAGTAATAAATGACGATATTAGATATAAATAAAACAAGGAGTAGATTGAAAGATAAAGGTTTAAAAAACCCAAACGCACCATGTTCAACACGTTACCAAGCATTTAAATTCAAAGGACAAAGCATTTGGTAGGGAAAAAAGTTCTTTCTTTAATTAAGGAAACGAATACGAATTCGGGCATTTTTAGCCAATAAGAATGAATGTGTTGAAAGATGAAGTTGCTCGGTTCCAGTCGCGGGCCTTTTAAGTCCTGCCTATCTTGATTTTTAAAAAAGGCAAAGCGTGTGAATAACAAAACGACTTTGACTTGGTTTCAGTCGTGGGAAATTTAAGTTCCTGGTTGTCTTTACTTTTTTAAAAATTGTAAAACTTTATGTAATAAATTATTAGTTTTACATCATGTTTTAGGTCTGGACATTTTAAGTTCGAATGGCATTGGGCATACATGAGGTGAATACGTAGAGACGAAGTTCTTGATTTCATGTTTTAGGCGATGACATTTTAAGTTCGAACTTTTTTGGCCGCTTAAAGAGTTTCTAAAAAATAGAAAATGCCCTTAAGAATGACTACTAATATAGGTTTTAATGCTTTGATTATTTGGTGATTTGAAGGAGATGAAACCTATATATTGAAAAGATAAAACGCTTGGTAACAATGGCTCATACATAATGTGGGTTTTGTAGTAGATTTGAACATATAAACATAAAATAGACATCGGAGTAGGCAGATAGATAATGGCTTTGAAAGCCACACTATGCATAGCCTAACCGTTGTGCACTATTTGAAGAAACTAAGAAATGAGCAAGAATTCTAATGACATAAAAGGAATATTTGAAAAATTCATTTCGGATTTTGTTAAAAAGGACAAACAAGAAAGAATGTTCCAATTCCTTAAAAAAGAAAAGAACTGGTGGAAAATTATTAATGAATTTCACTCATCAACTCCATTTGATAAAAGTGTATTACAAGATATTAAACCGAATGAACAATACAGTGAACCAATTTTTAAGCAACTTAGAAAATTAGGGGCTGAAACTGAATGTTATTCTTTACTAGACTATTTGGATAATAATGAATATCAATTTGTGTTATCTGAAAAACTTACTGATACGGTTGGTTTTTTAGTTGAGACAATTATTTTTTGCCCAAAATCAGGAATTGGATATTTTGAAGGCGGACACGCAAAAGATAGATTTATACTGAAAAAAGCCAAGAAATGAATTTTGAAGATTTTAGAAAAGATATAGAATCAAAACTTGACTCAATCTTTAAATTTGAATTATTAGAATTTCATTTTGAGCCTTACAGTTTTGGTAGTGGGATATTGGCTTATAGAATAAAAGGACTGAATCATAAGTTTGTTTATGACGGTCGAGAAAATACATTAATTTGGTTAATTAGTAAATCTCATCAAAAATATTTCGGGACAAAATGGACTGAATTTAAAAACCAAAATGGACTTGAAATCAGTATTGATGAATTAGAAAATGGAATAAAAACAGTGCACAACAATTAAGCATCGTTTTCAGCCCTAAGCCGTGGAGCTAAGCATTTGCTTATGGCCAAGAGGGGCTGAATATGTGCTGTGTGTTGAACCTAAACCGGCAACGAAGCCGTAAAGCCTACCTTTTATA
>NZ_JABKBZ010000137.1:0-4801 GCF_013166635.1 Lentimicrobium sp. S6
TATTCATCGGTTTGTAAATACCCTTCAAAGTTATCGAGTATTTTTCGGGGTGCATCTTTGCTACGTCCTTTTTGGTAGTCAAACACCACCATTCTTTTTAAGGGGTCATGGTAAACCCAATAATAGCCCTGATGTGTACTTCCTTTTTTTTGTTTGTCAAGAACCCTAGTTGGGGTTTCATCGGCTTGTAAATAACTCCCATTTTTGATGGTGTTAACCATGGCATCATATAATGGCTCAAGCAAAGACCCTAATTGCGACACCCACGAATCAATGGTAGAGGGAGCGATTTCAATTTCGGAGCGTTTAGAAATCTGGCGTTGGCGATACAAGGGTAAATGATCCACATATTTATTTGTCAGGATAGAACTTAAAAGCATATTTCCAGCCATACATTTTGCTATAGGGCGACTGGGCATATCTGCAATCAAAACACCATCCTGATTGGGCTTTTCGTATTTTGGACGAACAATCACCAACTTAAAAAATGATGCTGGTAAGTATTCTAGGATCTCGGTTCTTTCTTCACCAATTCTTTTTAAACCTTCAATATCTTGCTCTGGCTCAATGATGATTTCTTTTTCTTCAAGAGTCTTTGGCAGTTTGTTTCTGCCTTTGTGATTAGATTTTTTGGCAACTTTTTCTTTGGTTAAGTCTTCAACAGTTTGGTTAGGCTCTTTTTGACCACCATTTTTCTCATTAAGTTCTTCAAAGGAAAGATGAAGTTGGTTTGGATCAACAGGAGCTTTAACGAAACGTTCGCTTTTGCTACCAAATAACATCCTTTGCATTTGTTCGATCCACTGCTTTTGTGTTAAGATGGTTTCCTCTTTTTGTTTAAGGGTAGATTCTTGCACTTGAATAATCTTCAAAAGCTCCTCTTTAGACCTATTTTTTAACCCTTTTCCCATGAGGCATGGGATAAGCCTAAACACCCTGATATCCTTATGCTTTCGGACTAAGTTATACAGTTCATTTTGTGGGTAAATAACGCTTCCTTTTTTTGGTTTTTTCAAAATCTATTCCACGTAAAATGAAGTATAAATCTTCCTGCAATAGTTCGCTGTTTAATGCCTCACTAAGGGCGGTTGGTCGTTTAAAAGTGCCCTTTTCCAAACGTTTATAAAAAACTACAAGGCCATCCTGATCCCAGAATATTATCTTTATGTGTGTTCGTGGCTTATTGATGAAAACAAACAGATAGCCAGTCATTGGATCCAACTGCATTTCATTTTGCGCTAGCCCATACAGTCCATTAAATCCTTTTCTCATATCACAGGGCTTCGAATATAGGAAAACTTTTGTGCCAAGTGGAATACCAAACATTTAGCTGTAGATTACAATATGAGTTCCTGACAGTGTGGTTAGCTCTAGGATTTTTTGTGAGCTAATGAAATCTTTCTCTGACAAACATATTTCCTGAAAGTTTGACTTTCGAGCTTGCTCTTTAGTCAGGTTCATCTTATTATATTGACCAATCCAATAATTAAGTTTATGATAAGTTATAGGGTGCTCGTTTACAAATTGTTGTTTTGTCAATCCGCTTTTATGCCAAGCTTCCACCATAGTAAACATTTCTTCTTTTTTCATCTTTTTTTTGAGCGCAAATCTCTGCGAAATCAGCTTATTAGAAAAGATGGAGTTGGTCGGGTGCTTACTTTATGTATGTCAAAGATAAAAGAGAAACTAGTATGATATACAAAAGCCTGGTTTTATATATAAATTTTGAAAAATGATTTTTAGGTAAAAATTTTATCATTTTAGGTGGTTTTGGTTTTTAATTAATATTGTTTTAATTATTGACAGTAATAAAACTATAGAGCTTACTAAAATAAATAAAATATTCTGTGTAAGGCTGTTTTTTTAAAAAACAATTGTTAATTATTTGCAAATTAAACGAATTGAAATAGGTATTCATTCAGCTTGATAAACTAATGAAGAAAGGATATACCGAAAGATTAAATGGCTCTTTAAGAGGAGGGTTGTTAAATGTTTTGGTATTTGAATCATTAACTGAAGTTGAACCAAAGTGGAAGAATGGATGATGGATTGAAACTATCATCGTCCTCATGAATCCTTAATAATAAAACACCAATAGAAATGCTAGGAATTTGAGCTAGAAAGTCTAATTTTGAATGGACCGTAAAAAAAGGGAATCTGACATTATGATTGTTAATAAAATAAATTTGAAAGACATAGCTTTGAGTAAAAAAGATAAAACTTTACTCATTGGAATTCTTATTGTAACACTTTTGGTATACCTTCAGTCCCTTTCTTTTGACTTTGTAAACTGGGATGATGATATTTATGTGTTCAATAACAATAAGGTTAAAAATCCATCTATAAAAAATATTGGGTCTTTTTTTATGGAAGGAAATACTGCTAACTACCATCCAATAACTATGCTTAGTCTATCTCTAAATTACTTATTGGGGGAGGATAATCCATTCGGATACCATTTGTTTAATTTGGTTTTTCATTTGTTTAATATTGTTCTATTGTATTTGTGGGTACATAAAACTTGGCCAAAGCAGGTGTATTTTCCACTGTTTGTTGCTGGGGTTTTTGCATTGCATCCCATGCATGTAGAATCAGTAGCGTGGATTTCTTCTCGTAAAGATGTACTTTTTTTCTTCTTTTATTTTTTGGCTTTATTAGCTTATTCTAAATATGGTGAAAGACGAGAAAAGAAATACATATTGATTACATTGATGTTCTATATATTGTCGGCTTTATCGAAACCAGCCGCTGTTGTTTTTCCGATTCATTTATTGCTAGTTGATTATTTAATGGGACGTGAATTAAATCTAAGAGTTTTTATTGAAAAAATTCCATTTATAATTGTTTCTGTTGTGATTGGGTTAGCTACAGTATTGGTTCAAACAGATTCAGGAGCCGTTAATGTTAATGCATTTTTGTTTATTGAGAGAATTCAACTGGCTAGCTATGCTGTAAATTTATACCTTATGAAATTTATAGTTCCAGTTCATCTCTCATCATTCTATCCATACCCAAATCGACCCTTTGAATGGTTTGTTAGTATTGCGCCTCTGTTTTCATTGGGTTTAGGAGCATTATTAATCTGGTTTTATAGAAAGAATAGAAATGTAATTTTTGGAGTTCTATTTTATTTAGTTTCATTAATACTGGTTTTACAATTTGTTACTGTAGGGAGTGCTATTATTGCGGAGCGATATACTTATATGTCATATATTGGGGTTTGCATAGCATTGTATTTTATTCTCTATGACCTGATTAAGGTGGAGAATGTAAATTCAAATCGAGTTCGAAATATCATACTCCTTTGTTTAATTGTTTTCTCAGCATTTTCATTGAATAGGGTTAAGATTTGGAGGAATGGTGAAACATTATGGACCGATGCAATCGAGAAATTCCCCGAAGTTGCTGGTTCATGGGGAGGAAGAGGCGTGTATTATCGTATGGAGAAAGAGTATTCAAAAGCATTATATGATTTTAATAGAGCCATTGACTTGAATCCCGATGAAGCTATGTTTTATAGTAATAGAGGGAATATTTATTTCGATTTAGGAAAAGATATTCAGGCTTTTGCAGATTATAATAATTGTATTCAACTTGATTCTTTAGATGAGAATGCTTATGCAAACCGTGGTGCCATTATGGGGAGACAAGGAAGATATAAAGAAGCTATTTTAGATTTGACAAGTGCAGTGAAAATCAATCCTGAATTTGTAAATGCATTTATGAATAGAGGAATTATTTATGGGCAGCTGAACCAAAGACAAAATGCTAAAAAAGATTATAAAACCTGTTTAAAAATAGATCCTACTAAGGATGCCATATGGAACGCATTAGCAATAGAGCATCAATATCTAGGAGAGTTTGATTCTTCTTTAGTGGTATTAAATACGGCATTAGAGTTGAAACCGAATGAAGGCACTTACTATTTCAACAGAGGAATTTCACTCAGGTTATTGAAAAGGCAAAAAGAGGCTGACATAGATTTTTATAAAGCTCAAAAATTAGGGGTAGAAGTCAATCCTGGGTATTATCAACCAATCAATTAAGTATGAAGTGGAATAAAAAAAATGGTTTTGAGTTGTTGTGGTTAATTGTTGTAACATTGGTATTATATTGGCCTTCCTTCTTTTTTGATTTCGTGAATTTTGACGATCAGCTTTATGTTTTAAACAATGGTTTTATTATAAACCCTTCATTATCTTTATTATTAGATGGCTCAGGTACTGGAAATTTTCATCCACTTACCATGGTGAGTCTGAAATTAGATCACATTTTAGGAGGAGGAGCTCCAATTACTTTTCATATTACCAATTTTTTCTGGCATTTGTTTAACTCAATATTGGTGATGATTCTGATAAGAAAGTTATTCCCTAAAATCAAAGGGTCAGCTTTTTTTGCCGCTTTAGTATTCGCTATTCATCCTATGCATATTGAATCTGTCGCCTGGATATCAAGTAGAAAAGATGTGTTATATACTTTTTTCTATTTAGTTTCTCTACTCAGCTATGTTAATTATATAAGTAGAGGGAACACAAGTTATATCGTTTTTACTATCATTGCTGCATTTTTATCATTGCTATCTAAACCAGCAGCTATTACTCTTCCTATAGCTCTTTTACTCATTCATTTTTATATAAAACGAAAAGTAGAATTAAAAAACATAATAGGGTTACCCATTTAGTTCACAAATAGTTGTATATGAGTATATTATTTTGTAAATTGTATTCAAATTCAGGAACGATGAGGATACTAAAAAACATTGATAGACAGACGTTTAAAGAAAGATTTACAACAAAAGAAG
>NZ_JABKBZ010000138.1:0-4569 GCF_013166635.1 Lentimicrobium sp. S6
TTCTTTAGATTTAACAGAAGGAATCATCGCCAATCAATTTTAGATAAAATCATTCAGAGATGCGTAGAGCATAAACCGATTGCTTACGCTTCGATTAAATTACACGAGACTTAAATGGGTAACCCTATTATTTAATTCTTCCATTATAAATGTTTAAATGAGTTAAAAAGTAAAAGAGCTAACTGGGATAAGCCAATTAACTCTTTAAAATTTATCTTAAATTTTTATTTGTCTAAATGTACATCCATTTGAGGGAAGGGGATACTCAAACCTTCTTTGTCGAAAGTCTTGTAAACTGCTTTATTCATATCGAAATATACACCCCAATAATCTGCTGCATTTACCCATGCTCTAACCACAAAGTTTACAGAGCTATCTGCTAATTCACTAACAGCAATAAATGATGCTGGATCTTTAAGGATTCTCTTATCTGCATCGATAAGCTTTTGTAAAACAGCTTCTGCTTTGTCTACATCGTCGCCATATGCTATTCCAAAAGTCCAATCCACACGACGAGTTTCCATAGCAGAAAAGTTAATCATACTATTTGTACTTAAACCACCATTTGGTATAATGATGATTTTATTATCAGGAGTATTAAGAATAGTATTGAAAATTTGGATTTCTTTAACTGTACCGCTATGGCCTTGTGCAGTAATGAAATCACCAACCTTAAAAGGCTTAAAGATAAGAATCATTACACCACCAGCGAAGTTTTGTAGCGTTCCAGATAAAGCCATACCTATTGCTAAACCAGCGGCTCCTAATATGGCTATGAAAGAAGTCATTTCGATTCCTAACATGCCTAAGGCACTAATTACAACTAGAATTTTTAAAATGGTGCCAACAAGGCTTGTTAAAAACGGAACTAAAGAATCGTCCATTTTACTTTTCAACATCATCTTTTTGATAGAACCAGTAATCATTTTTGCTATCCAAAGACCAAGGACAAGAACCAGTAAGGCTCCAATTAGTGAAGTTCCGTATTCTACCAACAGTGGGCTGTATTGATCCCAATAAGAATTCATAGAGTCTAAATTTTCCATAAAGTTTTGATTTATTAATTTGGATGACAAATATAATAATTTGTAATGATTCTAAAAAGGGAATTGTTCCCTTTGATTTTGTTTTTAAAACAAAATTAAATATATGATAACCAGGTGATTAGTACTTTTAGATTGGTGTTGGTTGTATTTTCTCTTGTCCAATATTGAACATTGTTCTGTCTTGTTTAGGAAGTTATTCCAAATAAAGTTAAATCTTCCTATTTTAAGACTAGTGAGACTATTTATTCTTTTTGAAATTTCACCGTTGTATAATCTCCTTTCTCATCTAAAAAATTTATGATATAAAATCCATTCATAAGCTGGAAAACATTTATGAAATCATCTTTAATATTAAAGGATTGATAAACCCGAACTCCCAGAAGGTTATAAATCTCAATTTGTTTGATTTCTAGATTGTTATTATCGAAATTTATTCTATTTGAGCAGGGATTTGGGAATATTCTGATTTGATTTTGTGCTATTAGTTCAGATGTAGCATAAACAGGACTCACATCTATATCAATGCAATAGCTATTATTGAGGATGTTTATTTCTTGAGGATGCGGTGCAATATAAATGCAATAGTTTAGTAAGCCAAAAGAAGTAAATTGAAAATTGGGTAAAGAGAGTATGTGAGTGGAATTGGCTTCTAAATTTAGAACAGTATCCAGATAAATGATTTCGTTCTCAATTCTATAATCTAGAATAACAGTATCGGCAGGGGTATTCCCCACATTGCCGATTTCAATAAAGAGTTCTACTTCTTCTCCTTGATCAGGACTAGTGGGATTAGTCCACATATCCATAATCACTAAATCCACTTCGCTGAAATTCTCATCCAGCAAACTCATCCATAAACCCCAAGGCAAGTTTCCGGGGCACATGGTATTGGTTCCTGGCATTTGGTTATGGGCTCTAATTCCAGGAAGAGATAGTGTTTTGGGTATTTCATACTCATCACAGAAATAGCTGGCCATGGTAGCTGAAGCTTCTAGCATGGGCATAGAATTCCACTGATCGGGGTTGGCCAAGGTGGCTTCATGTTCAATGCCAATGGAGCGACTATTATTATAAGGATAGCCACTTGCACCGCAATGCCAAGCTGTATTTGCCACTTCTACCACTTGGCTGATTTCACCATCAGAAGAGCGAATAACGAAATGCGCACTTACTTCAGCATCGCAATTCTGAAACCAAGAAATGGCTCCAGCATAAGTTCCTGTTCCTATCCAATGATTTACCCAAGCATCTATTTCATGATTCCTTCCTTCGGCGAAATTACATGAGGTTAAAGCTGGAATAGCTGGAGGGTAGTCACTTGTATTTGGTGCTTTGTTTGAGAATATAAATGGATTTTCAGGATTTAAATATGGTATAATATTTAAACTCTGGCCTTCTAAGATAATTTCCTCATCCCAAAGAGTTTTGGAAATGCTGCCCTGTGTTATAACTTTATAATACTCGTAAACTTGTAATTCTTTTAATTCCTCAGATACAAGTCCAGTGATAGGTTTTAAATAATTAAACCAATCTTCTAATTTCTGGACCTCCTCTCGTTTTTCTTTACTTTGAAAAGCAATAAGAGCAGCCATTCCTCTGATATTTTGCTTGGGATCATCTTTTAAAATTTGAGGATTAAGGTTTAATAATTTCGCGGCATCATTTAAAGTATTAGCATAGGAATTGTCAACTAAGTGCATGATTCCCCATCCTTTATCTATACTTGGCCCCATCTGAGTCCAATTGCTTTCCACTTTGGCAATGGCTTTTAATATTTCCATAGGAATGTTAAATTCCAAAGAGGCTTCTTCGAAATAGGAATGTAATGTGGCCACATTCGGATGTGCTCGGTTTAAATATTTCTCCCATTGTAAATAATCAGCATCCTCATAATAGGTGGGGTCAGTTTGTGAAACCACAAATCCTAAAACTTCTGATAGATCTTTTTTCACAAATACATCCTTAGTTTGTCCGAAAAGGGCAAGAGTGATCCAGGAAAAAAGAATGATATTTAGGGTTTTTGATGCTTTCATATTTTACTTTTTAGAATTTTGCAGGTGGAAATACGCTTGGTTTCCTGATTTGTTATTCTAACAAAATAAATGCCGTTACTAAGCTTTTCTGTAGGAAAATGAATGAGTTTTTCTTGCTTGCCATCTATAGAATGTATGATGTTTCCTAAATCATTGATTAAATCAATTTGATAATTAACAGCATTATTAAATTGAATATTCAGTTGATTTTGAAATGGATTAGGGGAGAGGAATATGCTTTCATCGGGTATGAGTCTTTCAACATCTGTATTGACATCAATGAAGACATCATATATTGCTGTATCAATGTTTTCACAATATTGGCTGATGAGTTTAACTTCATAAGTCTGGTTGTTTTGATAATTATGAGAAGGGTTTTCTTCGGAAGAATATTCTCCATCATCAAAATCCCAATGATAAATCATAGGTTGAATACATTCGGAAAGATTATTAAACTGTACGAAATCATTAAAAACCTCAAAGGAAAAATCAGAATTCACTTGACTAATATGGAGGTTCCAATTATTATAGGAATGAAAAACGATAGAATCGGCAGTAGATTGTAATAGCTGGGCCATTTCTTCATCTAGGTTTCCAATAAAGGAGTTTTCGAAACTATAAATATTCCACATCATAGAATGAAAAACACAAGCTGCCAAATAGGTCCCAGAATAATTGGGATGACTGTTGTCAACAGCATGGAGGATTGTTTCATTTTCATTAATGACTTTCTTCCATGCGATTCCAACAGGAGCTACTAGGGCATTAAGTTCTTGAGTAATTCCCCAATATGCACTTTCTAAAGAATCCTGCATATGAGTAAAATCAACAAAATCGGGACTACAATAGACTCCAGAATCATCACATTGTTGTCCTCCAAATCGCCTTCCCCAAGTCATATAAAATAGTGTTTTTGCACAAGGATTATACTTTTTTATGGAGTCATTAAGCCTACGAGCGGCAGGGTACATGGAGTTTTCTTTATGAAAATCAATAGTTGGAATCTGGCTTTGCTCTTGTAAAACCACAAAATCCCAATCCCCTTTTCTTATCTTTAATAAGGAGGATTCATTAATAGAATGTTGTTCCAAAGTATGTCCTCCAGGAGTATGGAGCTCTGTATGTACATTTCTATTAGAATAATTTGCTAATTCCTCCACAATAATTGGAAGATTGTTTACACTCGTATAACTGTTTCCTAAAAATAAAACTCTCAAGCTATCCGTTTGGGAAAAGGAAATGCTTGAAATGAGAATAAAAGTAAGAATCAGAATTTTCTGCATAAAATCTATTATTCTAAGGATAAAGTGAATTGATGTGGGTAAAATTAATGTTTTCAATGTTAAAACGGCAAATAAATCTATAGGGTTACCCATTTAAGTCTCGTGTAATTTAATCGAAGCGTAAGCAATCGGTTTATGCTCTACGCATCTCTGAATGATTTTATCTAAAATTGATTGGCGATGATTCCTTCTGTTAAATCTAAAGAA
>NZ_JABKBZ010000139.1:0-4535 GCF_013166635.1 Lentimicrobium sp. S6
TTTTATCTAAGTACAAATCGGTATCAATATTTACTGTTGCACCATCTTCAATAATTATTTTACCATTGGTGATATCAACATTGTTTCCAATGGTAAGTGTAGCACCCTTTTTTACAGTAAGTTCTGCGCCATTTAGCACTTCAATTTTAGATTTGTTTAGGAAGGTGAGTTCGGCTCCCGGTTCAACAGAAAAGCTTTTTGAAATACCAATTATTCCTCTATAGGTTTCATTAGAGTATGCATTTTTCCAAAGTAGTGTAGGATACTTTAAAGAAGTATGAGCCCCAATTCCTCCTAGGTCGACAAATTTTTGTGTTTCTGGAGCTGATTCTTTTATTCCATGCCATTGGGATGCTTCATAAACAGAAATAACATTGTCGTTATTTAAATCGGCATTGGTATATAAGTCACCATCATAATTGTTAATTCCGTTGGTGACTCACCCATGGTGGATGAATATATATGGAAGTTAAATTCACCATGAGAAGCGTTATCATTTTGTTCTGCTTGATAAAAATCAGATTCATCAACAGCTTGACCATTAGTAGTAAGATTATCTGCTCGTGTTCCTAGCTCATGGTGAGTGGCCGAATTAAAAACTGTATTTGTAGCTTCCAAAACACCACTAAAATCCCCACCAACACATTGTTGCATCCAAAATACTTTCCTATTTGCAAGTATTGGGTCTGTTAATTCTTCAAATGGTTCAACAAATAACAATTCTCCATCCATTAATTCAATAGATGATGTATTTGGATCGGTACCCCCAACAATACCATGGCCAAAAGTATAAACAAATAAAAAATCATCTTCGGTAATTTGTGGTAATCCAGAGGTTCCATTGGCAAGGCCATTAAAAACGGTCTCTACACTATTTATTGAAGCATAATAATCTGTAATATAATCTCCTTCTTGGAATTCATCTTCATGCTGAATATGTGCTATGTAACGTTCACCAACCTTACTATTTTGTGCATCTTCACCAGTAGCGAAAATCACAAATACATTTTCATCCAAATAATCCATTTCATAGACCAACATTTCCCACATTAAGTAGGTATCGTTCCAGAACTCTGGTGCTGGTTCACCTAAAACAGCATTGGAACTTTGCCACTGACTTGTCAATGGCACACTGCTGCTGTATGCATTATTGCCAGTTATTATTACTGCATATTTTTCTTGGCTAATGCCAAAATGGATCATGCAGAGAACCATTAATAAAATCATAATTGCTTTAAGTTTAAACATATTGTTTAGTTTTGCAACATCAGCCAGGTTGGGGAGTACTATGGCAATTATTCTGTGGAAAGTTTGGTGCTATAGCTACTCCTGATTCTCTGGCCTAATGTTAGATTAATAATTCAGTTTTATCTTATAAATTCAAGCTTTTGAGTTGATATAGTATGATCAGTTTGTAATCGTATGAAATACAAACCAGAATTTAACTGTCTGCTTTCATCTAGAAGGTCCCATTTTAAATGATGATTTCCTGATAGCATTTCGCCATCATAAAGCGTCTTAATTAACTCCCCTTGCAAATTATAAATGTGAATGCCTACTCTTTCTTCATTTTCAAGATGGAAATTAATATTTATATATTGACTAGAAGGATTAGGTGAAATTTTAAAATCCATTAATGTTTCTGAATCGCTTGTTTGATTGATCATATCCGTTCGAGTGAACATCACATTTTTTATGTTATTATCAAAAGAAGTTACCGCCGTGAAGACCATATTGATGGTCATATTTTGTTTTAAAACTTCAAATTCCGCGATTGAGTTTTCCACGGGAAAAATACTCGATTCCCAATTATTATCATTTTTATTATAATGAACCACTATCCATCTGTCCTCAACTTCTATTTTTTCTCTATGAAATACGTTAGGGTTATTTTGATAGTCGATTATAATTCTTTGATTGTTTTCACCATCTCCAAGATAGGTGGGGATAT
The DNA here is from genome assembly GCF_013166635.1 of Lentimicrobium sp. S6. Classification (NCBI taxonomy): domain Bacteria; kingdom Pseudomonadati; phylum Bacteroidota; class Bacteroidia; order Bacteroidales; family Lentimicrobiaceae; genus Lentimicrobium; species Lentimicrobium sp. S6. The sequence continues at coordinate 1,952 of NZ_JABKBZ010000139.1, forward strand.
CCCATATTCCATCTTCACTCTGTGCATTATAATATGTTGTGGAAAGAGGAGGTTCTCCAACCTGAGGGATTTTTTCTTGCCAAACCAAATGGGGGTTTTCATTATTGTCTAAATCTATATCAAAACCTATCCAAGCATAATACTCTCCAAATTCCTCAAAATCACTCCATTCATTATTCTCATAATTATAAAAAAAATAAATGGGTTTAATATCATAGTCTCCTTCATTTTGATAATGATGATTTCCTATCCAATGTAAATTATTTTCTGAATCTACTACAGCGTTATTGAAAAAATGGTATTCATTATTGTCATAAGGTGTTATGATATCACTCCAACTATCGTTGTTTTTATATTTGTAAAATGTGGTTCCATTATTAACTCCTCTATACCAAAAGCAATATACTCTATCATTATGATCGATAATTACTTTGTTGCGATAGGAACAAAGTGTATTGGGTGTTAACTCTTCAGGTTCGCTCCATCCTTCCCCATTAAACATTTGATAATATATCTGAATGGAAGAGGTACTATTACTATTATAATCATAAGTAAGGTGTAGGTTGTTTTCAGAATCACAAACAATATGTGGACTAGAAACACGATACTCACTATTTTGTGAGACATTGATGGCATCGGACCAAGTTAAGCCGTTGTCGTGCGAATTACTATAGAATATCTGACTGTAAAATTGCTCATAAACATCTTGCCAAACACAATGTATTACATCCTCATGGTCTATACAAAACTCTGGGTCTAAATACTGACCTCCAGTTTTTGTAACATAAGTAGGTTCAATCCAGTTTTGGGCATGGCTTTGGTAGCAAAATAGTACAGTAATGGATAGGATAATTAGTTTTCTCATGGTTTCAATTATTTATGCAATGGATTATCTTATAAATTCAAGCTTTTGAGTTGATATAGTCTGATCAGTTTGTAATCGTATGAAATACAAACCAGAATTTAACTGCCTGCCCTCATCTTTGGGGTTCCATTCTAATTGATGATTTCCTGATAGCATTTCATCATCATAAAGCTTTTTAATTAATTCCCCTTGCAAATTATAAATTTGAATATTTACTCTTTCTTCATTTTCAAGATCGAAATTAATATTAAAGTTTTTTCTAGAGGGATTAGGTGATATTTCAAGTTTATTCGATGGTTCTAGAGTGTTTATATGATTGATCATATCAGTACGAGTGAACATCACATTTTTCATGTTATTATCAAAAGAAGTTATTGCTGTGAAGACCATATTGATTGTCATATCTTGTTTCAAGATTTCAAATTCATTTATAGAGTTTTCCACTGGAAAAATGCTCGATTCCCAATCTATTACATTCTTATAATAATAAATCACAATCCATTTGTCCTCTATTTCATTTTTTTCTCTATGAAATACGTTTGGGCGATTCTGATAATCAATTATAATTCTTTGGTTGTTTCTACCATCTCCAAGATAGGTAGGCATATCCCATATCCCATACTCATTTTGTGCATTGTAATATGTTGTATTTAGAGGAGGTTCTCCAACTTGAGGAATTTTTTCTTGCCAAACCAAATGGGGATTCTCACTATTGTCTAAGTCTATATCAAAACCATTCCAAGAATAACCTTCGCCAAATTCTTCGAAATCACTCCACTCATCATTTTCATAATCATAAAAGAAATATATGGGTTTAATATCATAGCTTCCTTCGTTTTGATAATGATGATTTCCTATCCAATGTAAATTATTATCCGAATCTACTACAGCATCATTAAAGAAATGAAATTCGCTATTATCATAAGGGGTAATTATATCACTCCAACTATCGTCATTTTTAAATTTGTAAAATGAGGTACCATTGTTAACTCCTCTATACCAAAAGCAATAGACTCTATCGTTATGGTCGATAAATAATTTATTACGATAGGAGCAAAGCGTATTGGGTGTCAGTTCTATGGGCTCACTCCATTCTTCCCCATTGAAGCTTTGATAATAAATCTGTACCGCTGAGGTACTATTGCTGTTATAATCATAAGAAAGATGTAAATTATTTTCAGAGTCACAAACTATATGTGGGCTGGAAACACGATACTCAGAATTTTGAGAAATATTGATAGCATCTGCCCAAGTTAAGCCATTATCGTGTGAATTACTGCAAAATATTTGACTGTAGTCTGTATTATAGACTTCCTGCCAAACACAATGTATTACACCCTCATGGTCTATACAAAACTCTGGATCTAAATACCCACCACTTGTTTTTGTAACAAAGGTAGGTTCAATCCAGTTTTGGGCATGGCTTTGGAAGCAAAATAAGAGAAATAGGGAGATAATGATTAGTTTTTTCATGTTGGTATGCTTTAGGGTTTTTAATGCTGCTCAAATATAGGTAAAATACTATTCAGTATTGTTGTGTAATATTATTTTAGTCATGCTTTAAATAATTTCCTTGTCAAATAGCTACCAATGGGTCAAGAACAAAACCTGGGGGGATGAGCTAAAATGTTATACTTTTGAAAAAAAGAATCACATCAATTATGCAAAATGATTTGGCTATTATGAGTTTGTTTTTTCCAGAAGGCATGCTCGACTATT
>NZ_JABKBZ010000013.1:0-79457 GCF_013166635.1 Lentimicrobium sp. S6
TGACTGTACATGTTTATCAGAACCAAAGCAGTCGGTTCTATTTCCATCACCTCCAATGTCATTATTTTAAAAGCTAAAGCCCTTTGCTGAAAAATCTAATATTCTATAATTCACCGATTACACTTCGACGTGTTTGGGAAAAGCCACCCCGCCTAATTCCTAAGTCTATTATTGCTTAATAGCATTGTAACTATGAAAAGGCTAAAAACCATTGCTCCCCATAATTTTTAATGTGACCCCTAATTATTTGAAAATGTGGCCTTATTTAATGTAGAACAGAGGTTTTTAATAACATAAAAGCTTCGAAGGTTGAAATAAATAATCAAAATTGGAAGCATCGTAAAAGTCTGTATATATAAAATCATAAGGGTCCCTATTAGTCAATACTTGTTGGCATTGAGCCGATGGATATATTCCTTGTGTATCTGGATTGTCAATAATATCTTGTGAGGCTACATGGAAATTCCACTCTTGATAATAATTATCCCAATTTGCAAACGTATCGTTGGTTTGGCTCATGGCCATCGAACCTATGAGTACATAAGTAATTAGTAAACACAGTTGTAGGCGGTGGTAAAAAGAGTTTATCATTAGTTTTACTAGTTTGTATCTGCTTCAAAGATAAATAAACCAAATTAATGGTTTACTACCGCCTTCTCATTTATAATACCTATTTCAATAAAAAACAAAAGCTTCACAAAACGAATTTCATGAAGCTTTAATATCTTATTCTTTAATGGAATTAGGACAGTACTTTCAACATATTAATCTCAGGAAGAGTTAAGAATCTCCATTTACTCCTTGGTAAGTCTTTTTTGGTCAAACCTCCAAACTTCACTCTATCCAGCTTGAATACTTGATAATCGAACTTTTCAAAAATACGCCTTACAATCCTATTTTTACCTGAATGTATCTCTATTCCAATTTCTCTTTTATTATCATCATAAACATAGGCAATGGCATCGGGTTTTATTAAGCCATCCTCTAGATCTACTCCCTCGTTCATTATGGTCTCGAAATGCTCAAGCTCAAGGTCTTTATCTAAAGTAACGTGATAAATCTTTTTAATTTGATGCGAAGGATGTGTTAGCTTCTTAGCCATTTGTCCATCATTGGTAAAAAGCAATAATCCTGTAGTATTTCTATCCAATCTGCCTACTGGGTATATTCTTTCTTTCACTGCATGTTCTACCAAACTCATTACTGTTTTTCTTTCAAAAGGATCGTCCATAGAAGTAATGAAACCTTTAGGCTTATTTAATAATACATAAACCAGTTTTTCACGTTTTAGGGTTTTCCCATCATACTGAATTCTATCAGTTGGATGAACTTTATGCCCCATTTCTTTAATCACTTCCCCGTTTACTCTCACCATTCCGGCTTGAATATGTTTATCTGCCTCTCTCCTGCTACAAACACCAGAATGTGCAAGAAATTTATTGAGTCTAATTAATTCATCTTCTGAGCGATTTTGAATTGAAGTTAATGTACTGGCAGAAACACGTTGTCTCTTCTTTTTAGGCTTTACAGGTTCTTGCTTTTCCAATTCTTCCATTTCTGGCTTTTCTTCTCTATAAAACTTTCTAAAACCTTTATTACTTTCCATCGCGTTAATTATTTTGAGCCTGCAAAAATATTTCTTTTATTGATACCAATTTACTCATTCTCTAAAATATCTAAGAATAAAGTAAAATATTATGTTCGAATGATAAAGTTAGCACTTTTTTTTTTAATAACCAGAATAGAAACTTTAGATCATCTACCTAGGTTAAAACTACTCCTTATGATAATCAGAAAGAATTTGCCAAGCAATTAAAACTCCTAAACCACCAAGGCAGATAAAAATATTACACCATCCAAAAAAGAAACGGAGGATGGCTATCATTATTAAAGAAAAGACTAAAACAATATGGAAGAGTCTATTTTTGGAGAGCTTTTTCAATTTGTTTAATTTTTCTTGCTGTTTTACGGGTGTCAATCCCTAGACTTGTTTTAGCTCCCATAATGGCAAAATGTGATAAATAATGTATGACTCCTCTATAAGGGGTTCTCTCATAAAAAATAGGCCCCTTCCGTATTCTAAATATATTATTATTGTTTTGTTTAATGAGAATAGAATTGGCTAAAAAAGATGCCAAATTACTTTCCTCCATATTTTTTTTCAGAACTTCAACTTTTAAATCTTCATAACGCAAGACCATATATCCATAACCTTCTTTATCATTACCTTTTACATTCATCTGTAACTGACTTAAAACACCAGCTTTAGCTTGCATTCTTGTTAAGGGCTGTAATAGAGGATTTAAAGAGGTCGCATCTAAGGTATTCATAGAAGCAAGCACAACAAAATTCTGTTCTTTCGAATTTAAAGGAAAATAGGCATTTAAGGAAACATCAGCTTCAGACATTAGCCTTGCCTGAGCATTAATCTTCAAAGTTCCACCAAAATTTCTAAAATCGGTATCATTGCTAAATCCTATTATTTTCCCATTCATTCGATCAAAAAAAATGACTCCATTATCATCTACAATCTGACTTCGCTCCTCATATTTAACAAAGCCATCATTAAATTGAATGGTATCAATATTCAAATAAAAACGAATATTTTCAATAGCCTGTGCCGGCATAGTTTTATACTTAGAAGTATCAGGAGGAAGCCTTTTATCCTTATAAATAAAGATTTGAGCTTCAGAAAATTCTAGTTTCTCTAAAGTATATCTATTTCGAAAAATAGCTTCCCTATACCCTATTCCCTCTAATTTCAATATAGGAATAGTGATATCCATTTGATCTGTCTGATACGTCTGATTGGCTACAAAAGTCTTTCTATCATATCTAGAGACTATCATCACTGAATCAAAGTGAATAGATTTATCATGGCTACTCAAACTCATATTCTCGAAGCTATAATTATAAAAACGATCTGGCGAAATCATTGAAAATTGTGGAAGATTCAATCTCACATCATCGCAGTAAAAAAACTTGTCGTTTGTAAAAGCTATATTATTACTATCGATCACGATTCCTTCTAAAGTCAAATCAATATTTTTAAAATCATAGATTTTGGAACTTTGCTTAATCCTTATTGGCATGCTGAAATCAAAATCAGACAATTCAATTCGGTTAATATTTATGGCCGAGAACTGTCCTTTTATGGAATTAAAGAAATCTATTTCCTCTAAACTAAAAGCCTTTTTCTGCTCTTTTTTATTTTTATAACTTTTTAAATCGAGTTCAGGTTCTTGAAATAACAGACTGCCTATAAATAAACGGGGCTGTATATTTCCTGGACTCATTTTTAAATCATTGAGTAAAATGTCTTTCACTCGTATATTGGCAGGAAACCTAATAGAATCTCCTAAAGACAACACCTGTAAATCACTAACCTGAAGCCTATTATCTGAAGTAGAACCTTTGGCACTCTTCAAATAAATAAGCCGCTCTCCATTATTTACACTTTGGAAGTATTCATTTAATTCAAGCTCAGTGTTCTCTGAAAATAAAAAACGATCTAATTTATGGAATACTTTATAATCCACATAAAAATCGTGAACATGTAGGTCAAAAGATTCTAAGCCAATATGATCCATCCTTTCCATATATTTATTTTTTATAGAAAGATTTAAATCTTCTACAACAAAGTCGTTTACCCCTACTGCTTTTACTTTGTCTATATAGTGCCCTAATGACTCGTAAAAACTTTTAGCATTGGTTTGGTAAACTATTTTGGTTTGTCTATCTCCATTAAGCTTTAATTTAGGATTATTAATATAGATGGAATCAAAAAGAAACTGCTTCTCCAAATACATATCAAATGGCTCTATACCCCCTATTGATAACTTATCTATATCTATTTGTAGATGAGATTTTATTTTGGAGGAATCTTCTTGGTTTTCATATTGAAACATAACCTGATGACCATCAAACCTCTTTTGGGCTAAAGTAAAACTCCAACTAGCTATTCTCAGCAAAAGTGAGTCTTGAATTTGTGAATAGAAAGATTTCATAGCAGAAAACTTCAATTTCTTAGCTTCCAAAAAGTAGGGCCTAGCGAAATCTAAATTTAAGCCAGCACCTTCAATGTCTAGCTCCTCCAGGTTTATCTTCGATGTATTATTTAAAGCTGAATGTTCAATATGGGCATATATATTAGGTAAATTTATATAGGAACAAAAAGCTGACCAAGGTATTGTATTATTTCTCTTAGAAGATTGATTTTGACTTATGATATTCCCTATTACATTCAAACTCATACATTTTATTGTATCAACCTTTATTAAGGAAGAATGATTCAATAACTCTTTCCAATTAACCCCATTAATCATCAATTCTTCCGCCTGAATCAGTCCAGGATTTTCTTTAGAAAAATATAGCGACTTCACATCTATTTCTTTTAAAGCCAATAATCCCAAATTTGTATCAAATTTAAAATCCTTTGAATTGACTTGCATTTTTCCATCATGAGACTGATATTCCAACTTGCCGATAAGCCCTTGTCCACTTTCAAATACACTTTCCCAATGACCTGAAAACCCAGGAGGAATTATAATATTATCGATATAAAGGTCTGTTTGACCTATTTCAATTCCTTTTTCTTTCCATTCAAATCTAGCGTTTTGCATATCGAATTTATCAATATCTAAAAGTATAGGAAACGTATTGCTTTGATTATGTACAAATTCTGATTTATTTATATTCACTTCAGGTGTCATAATATGCATGTGATTTAATTTCAGAATATCCTCTTCTAAAAATTGAAATGGAGAAAACCCCTCCAATTTAAGCATCGCAATATACCAAGCACTAACCAATCCCTTGTTTTTAACAAAATGAATGTCCTTTATATTTAATGTAGATTGAGATTGATCAAATATAAAAGACGAAAAAGAAAGACTATCTCCTTCCTTTTTTAGCAACAAAGACATAGTATCACTTTCCAAAGTATAGCTATTCATCTCAAACTTTTGCTGATGGGTCAAAGCTTGGATTATTTGATAATTCAAATCTACAATCTCAAAATCCATTTGAGGATGCTCTTGTTTTAAATTTTTCAGTTCCACATGTATTTTATCAACCTCAAAATCTAATCCGGAATTTTCAATTACGTTTTTAATCTTTTGCAAACTTGCTTCAGGCTTTTCACCAGTCAGTGTATTAACAGTGTTTACAAGTCGCGACAAGCTAAGTCTTAAGGTATTTCCCTTTAGAAAAGATTTTTCAGGGTGTTCTATCCATGCGATTGAATCAAGCTCAAAGCTAGCCTCCTCAATTCTTTGCTGATTATCATTTAATAAGTTCTTATGCAGCAATTCTTTAAATTTTAATACAGCCTGATGAATAGTCTGGTTTTCGCTGAACGTTAAATCCTGAATGGAAATAGAAGTTTTCTTTTTTTGAAAATCAACATTTTTTGCATTGATGTTCACAGCTTCAAAAATTGGCAAGTCAATAGAGTTAGGATAATTCAAAGAATCAGCAAATAATTGAAGAACACTAAAATCTGCTTTGCGAATCTGTAATAAGCTGTCTCCATCTAAGTTAATATCCATATTAAATTTATCCAAATTAAACTTCTCTAACTCTAAAGAGTGTAAAAAACCAGATCTATTTACCACTTTAGTATTCATTTTTTCACTGCTATCTATCTCTGTATAAATATTTAATCCAAGATTAAGATTTATAAGCTCAAGAGATTTAACCTTTGCCTCCCCAGTTAATAGATCAAGGTATTGTATCCCATTAATAGATAGGGTATCTAGTTCTACATATTGAATATGAGGATTATATACACTATCATTAGCTTGTTGAATTCTAATGTGATTTAAAAAAATACTTCGATTAAACAATTTCCATCTCATTTTATCAAAATCCAATTGATACCTCTCGTTGGTGAGCTGCGAAAATGTTTCTTCCAACATGGGTCGCAATATATATTTTGTATATAGTGGAGGAAATAGAAAAATGGTCAGAATCAAAAGAATGAAAACAGTAGAAAATAGATATTTTATCCATTTTCGCCATAAGCTTCTATCTATTTTCTCTTCTTTTTCCATGATTTATCAAATTTAAGAAAACTTTGATGACTAGGTGCAAAAAAAGCCCGCAAATGCGGGCTTACTCATTATCTTAATTTGGGTACAGCAACTAATCAACTTGCCATGTAGCTCCTGAATGTAAGAGATCATTCATGGTCTTAATTGATGATTTCTCTTTTCGTTCAGCCACTTGAGCTTCCATTTTGTCACCATAAGTAGTACCTTCAGTCTCTCTAATTACACCTAAAGCTATTGGAAATTCTGGCCCTTTCATTCTGATTAACATCCAATGTAAAAAAGGACTTTCTTCATGGGCATCATGAACAAGGATATCATCCTCAGAAATCCCATCTTCACCTATTTTCACCACTTTAAGTTTCATTCCATCAAGAATTAAACCTTTGTCATTCTCTTTTCCAAAAATCATCTTCTCACCATGACGCAAAATAATCTGACGATCTAATTTCTCAGCTTTATCAGTATAGTAACCATGAGTTTTATCATTAAAAATCACACAGTTCTGAAGTATTTCAACAATAGATGTTCCATTATGAGCTTCCGCATTTTCCAATATCTCATTGGTTAATTTCATACTGACATCTATGGAGCGAGCAAAATAATGACCATTAGAACCCAATACAAGTTCACCAGGGTTAAAAGGATGTTCAATACTTCCATTTGGAGAAGTTTTTGTTACCAAACCTTCTTGAGTAGTTGGACTATACTGTCCCTTGGTTAAACCATAAATCTCATTATTGAATAATAAAACATTCATATTGATATTACGGCGAATAGCATGAATAAAGTGGTTTCCGCCAATAGCTAAACCATCACCATCACCTGTAATTACCCAAACGCTTAAATCTGGATTAGCAGTTTTAGTTCCACTAGCAATAGCCAATGCACGTCCATGAATAGTATGAAAAGCATAGGTATTCATATAGTATGGAAACCTTGATGAACAACCAATACCACTAATTATGGTATAGTTTTCACGTGGCTTACCAATAGCTGCCAAAGTCTTATGAACTGAATTTAAAATGGCATGATCCCCACATCCGGCACACCATCTAACTTCTTGGTCACTTTTAAAATCTTTAAAAGTAAGTTTTACTGTTTCTTGCGTAGCCATTTTATTTCTCCTCCATTAATTTGTTAAAATGATTGGTCAATTCTTCTACAGTAAATGGTAAACCCATCATCTTGTTATACTGTAAGAAATCAATATTAGTGAAATTCTGACGCAGATATTTCGCAAATTGACCATTATTTAATTCTGCTACAACAACTTTCTTAGAACTTCTTAAAATATCTTCTGTATTTTTTGGAAGAGGTTTAATATAGTTAAAATGAGCAAGAGCGATACTCTTACCTTCAGCTTGAAGGTCATGAACTGCAGTTAAAAGGTGACCATAGGTTCCTCCCCATCCAACAACTAATAAATCTGCATCAGGTGCACCTATTAGTACTTGTTCAGGGATTACATTCTCAATGTAATCGACTTTTCTCTCCCTATAATCAGTCATGAGCTCGTGATTTTCAGGAACATAAGATACAGTGCCTGTTTTATCCATTTTCTCTAAACCACCAATACGATGTTCTAAACCAGCAACTCCAGGAGCTGCCCATTTTCTAACTAAGGTTTTCTCATCACGCTCATAAGGTAAATATTCTTCTCCTTCTTTAAAAGTGGCATGAGGTACTATAATATCTGGAAGTGTATCTGTATTTTCAATTTTCATGGGTTGACTACCATTTGCCAAGAACCCATCAGTTAAAAGAATAACGGGTGTCATATGTTCCAAAGCAATTTTACTTGCTGCAAAGGCATAATCATAGCAATTAGAAGGAGTACTTGCAGCAATTACTGGTACAGGAGCTTCTCCATTTCTACCTTGCACTGCTTGTAATAAATCCGATTGCTCCGTTTTAGTTGGAAGTCCGGTACTTGGCCCTCCTCTTTGTACATTTACAATAACTAGAGGTAATTCTGTAATCATAGCTAAACCAATAGCTTCCGTTTTCAAGGCTAAACCTGGACCAGAAGTAGTTGTTACAGCAAAGTTTCCAGCAAAACTAGCACCAATGGCTGATGTAATACCTCCAATTTCATCCTCTGCCTGAAAAGTTCTAACATTTAAACTATTGTGTTTTGCTAATTCTTGAAGAATTTCCGTAGCAGGGGTTATAGGATACGAACCACAAAACAAAGGCAAGTTTGCTTTTTCAGCAGCAGCAATACATCCCCAGGCAGTGGCTGTATTACCATTAATATTTCTATAAGTTCCTTTTTCAATTTCGTCAGCAGTCACTTTATATGGAGTCAATTCTTGAACCACATAACCATAATTATACCCAGCTTTTAAAACCATTTTATTGGCTTCAATAATTTTTGGAACTTTTTTAAATTTCTTTTCAAAGAAAGCTTCAGTAAATTTTAATGGTTTATTGAATAAGTAGAAACAAATACCAAGAGCAAACATATTTTTACTTCTTAGGACTGTTTTATTATCCAAACCTGAGTTTTTCAATGTTTCTTGAGTCATGGTACTGATAGGAGCATAAATAATATTGAATCCTCCAATTCCATCCTCTTTTATTGGATCGTCAGTTTCATAGCCAGCCTTTAATAGGTTTTTAGCAGTAAAAGCATCACGATCTAGTAACATTGTACCACCTCGTTTGGTCCATTTTGCATTGGCTTTAAGAGCTGCCGGATTCATGGCCACCAATACATCGGCATAATCACCAGGAGTATTGATATCATAACCAAAATGAACCTGGAAGCCAGATACGCCGCCAACGGTACCTTGAGGAGCTCTGATCTCTGCAGGGTAATCAGGAAAGGTTGCAATTCCATTCCCTAATATTGCAGCGGTGTCAGAAAACAGGGTTCCAGTTAGTTGCATCCCATCACCGGAGTCACCTGAAAAGCGAATTACGACATGGTCGAGTTCAATCGCTTTATCTTTATTGTTAGTCATTTCAATGAGTTTTTTTTATCTATACAAATGTAGTGCGAATTTCATTTGCTATTAACAAATACCAATGCAAACGTTTGTTTTTGTTATCTATTTAGAATCTATTTAAATTTTCTTTAACATGAATTTTAGTTTTTACCAATTAAAAAAAAATATACTTTTGCAGGGAATAACTAAATTAAATTTAATTTTAAAACTTATCATTATGGCCTATGTAATTAATGATGATTGTATTGCTTGTGGAACTTGTATTGACGAGTGTCCAGTAGATGCAATCTCAGAAGGTGATATTTATAAAATCGATCCTGAACTTTGTACTGATTGTGGTGCTTGTGCTGATGTTTGTCCAACAGATGCTATTTCTCCAGAATAATCAGAATCAAATAGAAAAAAAAGCTTCTAAACAATTGTTTAGAAGCTTTTTTTTGATATAAATCGTATCATTTGATCTTCTACTCTTCAATATCCATGTCTAAACTCTTTCCATATTGAGTCATTGCCCTTAAACTCATACCCATACTACTAAATCCACCATCATGGAATAAGTTTTGCATGGTCACCTTTCGGGTAAGGTCACTAAATAATGTCAAACAATAATCGGCACACTCTTCAGCAGTTGCATTTCCCAGTGGTGACATTCTTTCTGTGAAATCCATCAAACCATCAATTCCTTTAACTCCAGAGCCTGCAGTTGTAATAGTTGGAGACTGACTAATTGTATTTACTCTTACTTTATTCTCTCTTCCGTAAATATATCCAAAGCTTCTTGCAATCGATTCCAATAGAGCTTTAGCATCGGCCATATCGTTATATCCATAGAGTGTACGTTGTGCTGCAACATATGATAAGGCAACGATAGAACCCCAATCACTCATGGCATTATGCTTCTTCAAAGTTGCAATTACTTTATGAAAAGAAAGTGCACTGATATCTAATGTTTTATGATAATAATCATAGTTCAATTTATCATAAACTAATTTCTTTCTTACGTTTGGTGACATTCCAATAGAATGCAATACAAAATCAACTTTACCAAACTTCTCAATAGCTTTCTGAACTAGGTTCTCTATGTCTTTGTCATTTGTTGCATCAGCTGGAATAACTTCAGTATTACATTTTTCTGCCAATTTATCCACAGAACCTAAACGCATACTCACAGGAGTATTAGTTAGGATAAACTCTGCACCTTCATCATATGCTTTTTCGGCCACTTTCCATGCTATCGACATATCATTCAATGCACCGAAAATAATACCTTTTTTACCTTTTAATAAATTATAAGCCATAATTAATCTGTTTTTGTTTAGCTTTTTGTTCCCAACAATTCTTTCGCATGCTTAATGGCCGAATCCCCAACCTTGGAACCACTGAGCATAGCTGCGATTTCTTCGAGACGTTCTTGTTGGTTAAGTTTTTTGATTTTTGAGCGAGTAAAAATAGAGTCATTTTCCTTATAAACCAAATAATGATGATTGGCTTGTGCAGCAATTTGAGGAAGATGAGAGATAGAAATTACCTGAAGTTTTTCTCCTAAGCCCATCATTAATTTTGCAAGTTTATCGGCAACTTCACCTGATACCCCTGTATCAATTTCATCAAAAACAATACTAGGCAAAGCCTTCTTCAATGCCAGTACATACTTGAATGACAGCATTAACCGTGACATTTCTCCACCTGAGGCCACTTTAGTCATATCAGAAAAACGAGAGCCTGCATTGGCTTTAAAAAGAAATTGGATTTGATCGGAACCATTTTTTGCAAGCTCGCCTAAATCGTTCACCTCTATCTTAAGCTCAGCCTTCTCCAAGCCTAATTCTTTTAACTGCTTCTTAACTAATTCTTCAATTTTCTTGGCCGCATTAATTCGGGTTCCTCTAATTTTAAAGGCTCGATTCTTCAGTTCATCTAATTGTTTAGTCAATGAAAATTCTAATTCCTGTATTTTGGCATCTAAATTTTGTACTGAAAAAATTTTTGAGGAGAGTTCTTCTTTAAATTCGACTAATTCATCTGCATTATTGAGTCTATGCTTTCTGCATAATGATAAATATGATTCCAATTTATCGTTAAGGTATTGCATTCTAACTGGATCATACTGAAATTGATCTTCTAAAACTGAAGCTTCATTTCCCAAATCCTTCAATTCAATAATACATGAATTTAATCTTTCATCTAATAGAGCAATATCTGTTTGAAAGCTTGATACCCTTTGTAACTGTGCCAAAATAGATTCTAATTGCTCAACAATACTATTATCTTCACCTGTAATATGAGAAGAGGCTTGAAATAAAGCGAGTTTTATATCCTCAGCATGTGATAATACCTGAAGCTCCTCCTCTATTTCTTTCTGCTCACCTTTATGAACCTCTGCTTTTTCAATTTCATCAAATAAGAACTGATGATATTCTTGTTCATTTATTTGTTTCTGATAGTTCTCTTTTAAAAGTTCTAACTCTTCTATTCCATTTTTGTATGTGGAAAAAAGGGATTGATATTGAAACAATTGTTTATCATGATCGGCATAAGCATCCACTATATTCATCCTAAATTCAGCCTGATTTAATTGCTGATTTTGATTTTGTGAATGAATATCCATTAACCGAATACCTAATGCTTTTAAGACCTGTAAATTTACTGGAGTATCATTCACAAAAGCTCTGCTTTTGCCTGTTTTGGACACTTCTCTTCTAACTATACAATTGGCCTCATAATCTAAATCAAATGCTTCGAAAAATGCTTTTAGATTCAATGCCTCAATTCCAAAGCTACCCTCGACTATGCATTTTAGCTCTTTATCTATTACCACTTCCTTGTCGGCTCTATCCCCTAAAAGCAATCCTAATGCTCCTATAATAATAGATTTACCAGCTCCTGTTTCTCCTGTAATTACAGAAAAACCCGATTGAAAATCAATAATCTGATTCTCAATGAGAACATAATTTTTTATAGAAAGTTGTTGTAACATTTTACACTATTACTTTAAAATAGCTGAGTATTTATCTCCGTTGGCTGGATCTATCTCTTTCATGATATTCACTACTTCAGTCTTGGTGTTTGGGCTACCTTCTCCAAAAACTTTAATTATTTCATCTCGTTTTGAATCCACATAAAGCCTCAATAGAAAAGACCCCGGTTTTGTACGGTTGGCTTTTTGAAGATTTTTCAAACTTTCCGCAATATTATTCCTTCCAGATTCTACGTTGTCATACATTAAGTCTAAACCTTTTCTATGGTATTCATAAATACTCTCTCTAATTGGTCGGTATTGGGGATTCATTAGGTTTTCAGTCAACCAATATCTATTTTTCATATTCTCAAATGCTTTCCATCCAGGTTCACTAGTATTTTGAGCATCTTGAACTACTCCTTGGGCTTTTTCAAAATATGGAGTTCCACCTAAGTTACTATATGAATCGGCATCTATACCAAGAAAAACATATACATAATAGGCAATCAAACTTGTTAAATTATTTGAGAAGCTATTCTCAGCATATAACAATGGCTCACCTAGACTATAAGTAAATTCGACATCACTATCCACATAATTAAACATAGTAGAATTATAATTGGTTTTATATACTGGGCGACGAAGTACTAAATTTAACTTCCCTCTATATTGATCCGAAGAAATTTTTTCTGATAAGGTTAAAAGAATAGTACATTCTATCCTTTCTTCTAATTTATAATTGTAGTTGGTCCAAATGGTGTTATTTACAAATTCATAAAGAGCTTGTTGAAGTTCTTTAAATGCCTCTCTATCTGTACCTTCTATCTGCCTTGCAGACACTTGAACTGAGCCATTAATTTCTTGGCCAATGGTAGAAAAACTAATGAGTAGAATGCTAATAAAAAGAAAAAATCTAGTTTTCATAAATCTAAGTTTAAACAATCATGTTGTTAGTAGTAAACGCCATATAAATCAATATATTTTAATGTAAAATTACAAAATAAACTATTGGGAAATATGCTTTTCAATATAATTGCAAATATCCTTTGCTACTTCTGTTTTTGGCTTTAAACCAAAAGCGATGGGTTCATGATGATGGCCTAGAATAAATATCTTATTCGTATCATGACCAAAACCTGCACCAGCATCTTGCATAGAGTTTAGAATCAGTGCATCACAGTTTTTAGATTGAAGTTTCTTTTGAGCGTTTTCCATTTCATTATTAGTTTCTAAAGCAAAACCAACTATAAATTGCTTATCTTTCTTCTTACCCAAACTTCTCAGAATATCAACATTAGGCTGAAGTTTGATTTCTAAAGACTCATCCCTTTTTTTTATTTTATTAGCACTAATAATTAAGGGCTTATAATCGGCTACAGCAGCTGACATTACAGCAATATCAGCATCATCAAAATGTTTTGAAGTATTCTCAAACATCTCATCAGCAGATTTTACCATAATCAAATTGATATTTGAATGGGTAGCTTTTATTGATACTGGTCCACTCACTAAGTCAACTAAAGCACCTCTCTGGGCAAACTCTTCGGCAATAGCATAACCCATTTTACCTGTAGAATGGTTTCCAATAAAACGAACTGGATCAATAGCTTCATAAGTAGGTCCAGCAGTGATTAGAACTTTTTTATTGAGGAAACTATTTTTTTTTTTGAAATGTTCAATAATAATTTTCACTATTTTCTCTGGCTCTTCCATTCTACCTGCTCCACAAAGCCCGCTAGCCAATTCACCTGTTTGCGCTTCAATCATCACATGACCAAAGGACAATAGCTTTTCGATATTAATTTGTGTACTTGGGTGAGCATACATATCTAAATCCATAGCTGGAGCAAAATACACAGGACATTTGGCTGACAAATAGGTTGTAGTCAACAAACTATCACTTAAGCCATTGGCCATTTTCGCCATAGTAGATGCTGATAATGGAGCCATTAATAGCAAATCGGCCCATTGGCCCATATCCACATGACTATTCCAGCTTCCATCAACTGGATCAAAAGGCTTGTATAATGCAGGATTTCCTGAAAGTGTGGATAAGGTTAGAGGAGTTACAAAATCTCTTGCAGATTCTGACATGACCACCTGAACATCAGCACCTTCTTTCTTTAATAGACGTACTAAGATTGGAATTTTATATGCAGCAATACTACCAGTAATTCCTAATAGAATTTTCTTTCCTTCTAATTGCATGAATCACTATTTTTTCAATTTTAATAAAAATACAAAAAAACTCCTTTCTAATGCAGAACATTAATAAAGGAGTCCAATATGCTCTTTTAAAAAATTACGAAATTTTATTATTCGCAACTTCTTTAGCTGGATTTCTGTAATAAATTTCATCCTCAAGAAACTCTTGAATAGCTAATAATGTAGGTTTTGGAAGTCTTTCATAGAACTTAGCAATTTCTATTTGTTCTCTATTCTCAAACACTTCTTCCAAATTATCACCCGTAGTAGAAAATTCTTCAATCTTACGATTCAACTCTTCTTTTAAATCTTTACTAATTTGATTGGCTCTTTTTGCTAAAATAGCAATAGATTCATAAATGTTTTCAGTTGACTCGTCAAAATCTCTTAAGTTTCTGGTTACGGCAACCTTATCGGTTTTTACTTTTTTGTAATCCATATTATTATTTATTATTATTTTCGTCCTCAATATTTTCCTCGTCATCAGTTTCAGAACTCACAACTTCTCTTCCAATATATGCAGATGCTTCAGCATGCATCTCATCAGCTTCTTTCCTGTATTTGCTTTCAGGATACAAAGCTACAAAATCAACATAAGCACCTATAGATTTAGTAAATCTATCCTCCTGCTTGGCACTAAAACTTAATAATGCATAATCGTAATAGCACTTCATCACATAAAACATGACATCCTCACGATAATCACTTTCATTATAATTCTTTAAATAGGTTTTTAATGCTGTTATGGCTGCATTATAATCCTCCATTTTATAATATTGTTTAGCAATATCATACTCTTTTTTCTCGAGCTTAGCTTCTAACTCATTCACAATGATTTCAGCATTTACATACTGCTTGCTCTCTGGAAACCGAACCATAAAAAGCTTCATCTCTTGAATTGCAGCCTTTGTGGTTTCCTGATCCAATGAGGAGCGCGGACTATCTAGATAATTACAATAGGCACTATAATACAATGCATCTTCTGCTTGTTCACTACTGGGATAATTTTTATAATATCTCTTAAAATAGTAACTAGCTAGAATATAATCATTTTGCATGAAATAACTCATAGCATACATGAACTCCAATTCTTGAGACTTTGCTGTTCCTTTATATATAGGAACAATTTGATCCATCAATTGAAGAGCTCTATTATAATCTTTCTGATTGTAAAACTCCAAGGCCATGGCGTACTTCTCATCGTAGTCACTACTCTTCAATAGCTTCTGAAAACGACATCCTGAAAACAGGACAACCACACTCACGAACAATATAACCCGTACACTATTAATCATGCTGCAAAAATATATGTTTTTATGGAATATAAAACCTTCTTAAATAATATTTTCAAATCCCAATAATTCTATTTCATTTTAAGCTTGCAAATATCCACAGATATTAAGCATAAACCTACTATTTAACGATAATTAACCCAAAATGATTGTATTAATTATTTGACTTTTTTATTTCAAATCGAGCAAAAATGGGTAGATGATCCGATATATCCTTCGCTTCTTGGAGGACTTTTGATTCAACACAATTCAAAAACAGCTTATTATAAAATATATAGTCGATTTTCTGAAAAGGCTTTTCACTATAAAAAGTATAAAATTCTTCAGGTTTTTGCATATATTTAGATTCATCAATTACTGAAGATATGCTCGGAATATTAAGTAATCTCTTTATTGTGTATTCATTAAATGCATCTTTACTATATGGTGGAGTACAATTGAAGTCTCCTAATAATACTATTGGGTATTCTTTTTCATACTTTTTATATAGCGAGATGACAATATCAGTTTGCAATTCTCTTGTAGAACCATCCCAGGCTTCAAAATGAACATTTAATATTAATAGGCTATCTTTCTCAATATTAACCCAAGTTTGTTGTACCAATCTGTCTAAATAAAAGTCATTAAAAAAAAAGAAATTACTTTTTGGTTGAGGTAATACTATTCTTTCATTTGAAATAATGTTAAAGTTAGACAATGTTGCTTGTCCAGAATAAATTTTGCCAAAATGATATTTAAAAGGCCAATATGGAAAAGGAACATAGGTTTTATCCCAGTTTATTGCAATTCCACCATTAGTAAAATCACAGGCACTTGCTATTTGTTCATATTGATTAATGTAAAAAGAACGTTTGGACATGAAATCGATTTCCTGTAAAGCTACAATTTGAGGATTGTTGTCCAAAATTAAAGCAGTGGCTTTTTTTAAACTACGATCAAATTCTAAAGGACTTCTTTCCAATGGCAAATTATTGTTCATTCCAGATAAATAACCAATATTATAAGTCATAATGGAAAAAGTATCTGAAGGAATGTGATTTACTTTTGAAAATCCTGAAATTTCAGTATACTCAGATTCTGGAAAAGTAGGTTCTTTAGCCCAGAAATAAAATATTAAGATGAATGCGCAAATAATTAATAAAGGAGTGAGAACATAATATTTCATAGGGGCAAATATATAAAATAAAAAAGCTTGTTACTAAGGTTTGAGTTCTATAAAAACCTTTGTAACAAGCTATAAACTGACAATTTAATTCTTTCAGTGCTAGATAGCAGCAGAAATGATTTCGTATCCACTGTAATTTATGTCTTCTAATGCTGCTGATTGGTCAGATAGCTGATCATTATAAGAGAAGATATTCAATTCTGATTCATCATAGTTATTTCTATCAGGCATTTCAAAGCAAAACTGGTCAGGATTTTTGCTCATCGCTTCTTCTTCTAAAAATTCTAAGTATTCTTGATATTCGGGAGAATTGATAATTTTTGCTTCTGTAATCTTCTGTGTAAAAACGTTCATAATTTTTGTCCTCTCTAATTGTTCGTAAATAAATAAGCCTAGTTAATCTTAATTCTGTCCAAATATAAGACGAATATGTCCAATTTCCAAACTTTTCACGATGATTTTTTTATTTTTTTCTAAATACTAGGATTTGATTATAAATTTCAATATATTATATGAGCTAACAATTGAAGAATATCAAGTATTACAGAGTGTTTTTAATAAAACTCATTGATAATAAACTATTTTAATAATTTTTATGAATAAATTAGTTGCATGTTAATATCTGCCATATGGATTCCATTTTTTAAAAACTCAAGAATAATAATCCTCGATATTTAAATGACGAATATTATTATAAATTCAACCTTTTTAGGAAGGCAGGTTAAATTATCCAAGAAACGCTATCTAATTTTAAATCGGATTAATTTGAGTTGAATATTTCCTATTTTTGCATGATTAACAAAGCCTATGAACGAATACTTAGATGCCTCTGGAGACGGTTTAAATCCTAGAGAACAAGAAATGGAACAAATGCTGAGGCCTGGTCAATTTGAAACATTTGCTGGCCAAGGCAAAGTAGTGGAGAACCTGAATATTTTTGTGAATGCTGCAAAAAACAGAAATGAAGCTATGGATCATGTATTATTACATGGCCCGCCAGGCCTTGGAAAAACAACCCTATCTAATATTATAGCTAATGAATTGGGTGTTGGAATAAAAGTCACCAGCGGCCCTGTATTGGACAAACCAGGTGATTTAGCAGGCTTATTAACCAATCTTGATGAGCGTGATGTTTTATTTATTGATGAAATTCACAGATTAAGTCCAATAATTGAAGAATATCTATATTCTGCTATGGAAGATTATAGAATAGACATCATGATTGAATCTGGACCAAATGCAAGAACCGTACAGATAGACTTAAATCATTTTACTCTAATTGGAGCAACTACTCGTTCTGGCTTATTAACAGCTCCGCTCCGCTCCCGTTTTGGCATCACATCGAGACTACAGTATTATGATGCAGTTACATTAGAGAAAATTATTATCCGTTCAGCAGGAATTCTTAATGTTCCCATTACTGAGGAGGCTGCTAATGAAATTGCTCGCAGAAGCAGAGGGACACCAAGGATAGCTAATTTGTTACTTAGAAGAGTGAGGGATTTTGCAGAAGTAAAAGGAAACGGGTCTATAGATTTAACAATCACTCAATACGCCTTAAATTCACTCAATGTAGACAAGTATGGGTTGGACGAGATGGACAACAAGATATTGAGTACTATTATAGAGAAGTTCAAGGGAGGTCCTGTTGGCTTAACAACCATAGCTACTGCGGTAGGTGAAGATTCTGGAACTATAGAAGAAGTATACGAACCTTTCCTTATTCAAGAAGGATTTATGATGCGTACTCCACGTGGTAGACAAGTCACAGATATGGCTTACCGTCATTTAGGCAAATACCCAAACATCAAACAAGAAGACCTTTTCAATCAAAACCTCAAAGGAGAATAGATGAACAGCTCCTCTCTATCTGATTTTCTTGCAAATGAATGCCTAAAGGAAGGTTTTTTAGATTATAGCATCTCTAAACCTGAAACTTTAGAAAAGGAGAAAGCGAATTATATTCAATGGTTAGAACAGAACTATCATGGAAAGATGTCTTATCTAGCGAACCATATTGATATGAAATTCAACCCGGAATTATTGATGCCAGGTCTAAAAAGCATCATTACGGTTATCCTCAACTATTTTCCTCAGGAGAAAATGGCCATTTCTGATAATTATAGATTGGCCAAATATGCCTATGGTAAAGATTATCATGATATCATTAAAAACAAACTAAATCGAATAGCAGAAAATGCTGTTTCTCAATTTGGCTCAATGAACTATAGAGCCTTTACTGACTCTGCTCCCATTCCAGATAGAATTTGGGCTCAAAAAGGAGGATTAGGATGGATTGGAAAAAACACACTTCTTATTAACAAAGAACACGGCTCTTTTTTTTTTATTGGACACTTATTTATCGATCGGGAATTAGAACCGATTAATAAAACTCACGAGGATTTATGTCTCGAGTGCAATAAATGCCTCAAGGCTTGTCCAACTCAGGCACTTTTTGAACCTTACAAAATGGATGCTACAAAATGCTTAAGTTATCAAACTATTGAAAACAAATCTGCTTCTAAAGATATCCCTCCTCAGCAATTCAGGAATACCATTTATGGCTGTGACATTTGTCAGGATGTATGCCCATTTAATAAAAACCCAGAACCTCACCAAACCGAATCCTTCAATCCCCATCCTGATTTACTAAAATTAAGAAAAAAAGACTGGCAAAATTTAAAGGCTATGCATTTTGGTGAAATATTTAGAGGCTCTGCTGTTAAAAGAGCAGGGTATAAAGGTATGATGCAAAATATTGATTGGTTGCAAAAGCTCTCAGAATAAGGAATTCCACTTCCAACTGGCTTTTATATCAAAATTTCAAAATATTTATAAAACTTTATCAACAGCAGCCCTTATGTATAGGCATAAATAACCTATATTTGGCGTGGAAAATAAAACATAAGATATGGCTTTAGAATTAACAGATGCTAACTTTGAAGAGTTAGTAATAAAATCGGACAAACCAGTTGTAGTAGACTTCTGGGCAGTATGGTGTGGACCTTGTAGAATGGTTGGACCTATCGTTAATGAATTAGGTGAAGACTATCCTGATACATTAGTTGTTGGAAAAGTTGACGTGGACAACAATCCTGAGACTGCAGCAAAATATGGTATTAGAAATATCCCTACCATTCTTTTCTTTAAGAATGGCGAAGTTGTTGACAAACAAGTTGGTGCTGTACCTAAGCAAGTATTAGTTGGTAAAATAGAGCCTCTTTTTTAAGAATCTACAACTAAATATCATAAAATAAATTTAGCTGTCTTTTCTGGAAAAGTAACCAGACAAGACAGCTTTTTTAGTCATTATATATGAGCTTTACTATAGATAGACAACAAATAGAACGATACGGTAATCTTGAATTACTTGCCAAACAAGTAGTAGAAGGATTTATCACTGGATTACATAAAAGTCCTTTCCATGGGTTCTCTGTTGAGTTTGCCGAGCACCGTTTGTATAATAATGGAGAGTCTGTTAAACATATCGATTGGAAACTATTCGGAAGAACTGATAAACTATTCGTAAAAAGATTTGAGGAGGAAACTAATTTAAGATGTCAAATTATTTTAGACACATCTTCCTCTATGTTCTACCCTCCTCTTAAAGAGTATTCTTTAGAAAAACAAAATAAGATATCATTCTCCATAATTGCTGCAGCAGCCATCATTAATATATTGAAAAAACAAAGAGATGCTATAGGTTTGACATGTTTCGACACTCAAATTACTGAACACACAGAAACGAAGTCGAACTCCGCCCATATTAGCCATCTCTACCAAATCCTTAGCCAGCAGATTAATAATAACTCAGGAGAAAACAAAGAAACAAATGCAGCTGCCATCTTACATCAATTAGCTGCAACGCTTCACAAGAGGAGTCTTATCATTCTATTTAGTGATATGTTCGAGAATATGCTAGAGATGGATGATTTCTTTGATTCTTTGAGACACTTAAAGCATAACAAACATGAAATCATTATTTTCCATACTCATGATAAAGAAACCGAACTCCATTTCAATTTCAATTCTCAACCTAAAAGATTTATAGATCTTGAAACTGGTGAGGTTATCAAACTCCAAGCCAATGAAATTAAAGAGGCTTATCAAGCAACGATGAATAGGTTTGAAAATCAGCTCAAACTAAAATGTACACAATACTCAATCGATCTAGTTTCTGCTGATATTCAAAAAGGCTTCAATCAGATTCTTTTTCCTTTTTTAAGCAAACGAAAAAAAATGTATTAGGTTAATAAGATAAAACCAAAAGACAAGACAAGACAAGACAAGACAAGACAAAAAAAGCAGGCATAGTAGCCTGCTTTTTTTGCTATCTAACCAGCATCACTGTTCCTACTTCACTTCCTTTCTTACCCGGAGCAGAAGTTCCTTGTCCTTGATAATCTATTCGCCAAACATAATTTCCAGCTGGACAAGCTTCACCATTAACGTCACCGTCCCAACCTTCATGGATATCATAGGTTTCGAATAACATCTTACCTAATCTATCAAATATCATCATATGGAATTCCACACTAGGATCTGATGTAATAGGTTTAAATCTCTCGTTTAATCCATCAGCATTTGGTGTAAAAGCTGTTGGCATAAACATTCTACCATTACAAAGAGATACATAGCCCGTATCACTAACCTCACAACCTGGATTACCTACAATCACAGAGTAGTTTCCAGTTTCATAAACTGTAATAGCACGAGTTCTAAATCCATTATTCCAAATATAATATTCAGAGCCATCTCCTCCTCCTGCATCTAACTGAACAGGCTCACAAGAATACATAAATAAAGAATCTCCCAAATCAACCAAAGGCGTTGCATAAACATCAATAGTAAAGCTAACAGAATCTAAACAACCTTCACTACTTGTACCAATAATATAATAATCAGTAGTAACATCAGGGCTAAAAACCATTGGATTACCTTCTTCAATTGGTTCATCAGAATCAATAGGCTTCCATATATATTCTTCAGCACCTTCTCCTGTTAGAGTGATAATTGAATCCCGACAAATTGCAGTAAGCAATGGATTATACGTCAAGAACGGAATTGGATGATGATATAATTCTATTGAATCAATCGCATCCTCACAATTAGCTTGCCCATATGCTTTTAGTATTAAGAAAACTCTAGTGGTATCATGATTGATTAAACCCGGATCATAATAAGTTGGGTACATAATATTAGCTGTATCAAAATATCCAGTTAAACTAGTAGTAGACCATTGTAATGAATCATAATAATTAGCTACAACAAGCTCTGGAGTATACTCTTGACCTGAACAAATGGTATCACCATCAGTAAGATACACTTCAGGAAGAGGAACAACATTCACTTGAATGACAACACTGTCTGAATGACCACAGAAATTAGTCCAATGTGCAGCATAAATGGTAGTGTCTATTGGTTGCACAACAGTTAAACTTTCTCCATGACCTATATATGTTTCATCTGAACCATCAATAATAAACCAGTTCAGTCGTTCTCCAAATCCACCACTACCAGATAACGTGATGCTATCATAAGAAGTGATACAAAAATCATTAACATTCACAATTACGGTTGTTGGTGGTTCAGCATATTCAATATAATGAACAGTCACCATTAATGGATCACCAGAACCTCCTCCAGTACCACCATTGCCTATTCCAGAGCCAGAAGGTGCACAGTCATTAATCCAGAATGCAAAGTAATTTGTAGTACTTGTAGGAAGAGCTACATTTATAGAACTTCCAACTCCAACTACATTATCAGGGGATACTTCATCAACATACCACTCAATATAGTCTCCATAACCTCCCCCATCACCATAAGCAATCAATTGAATAGAATCATAATCACATTCAGGACATATTGAATCAGGAACAGCTACTAAGCTGTCTAATAAATTAGGTAAATAGTCAACAAGCAGTTCTACAGGAACAGACTGATCCTCACCGCAATTATTAATTACATCAACAGTATAACTACCTTCATCTCCTCTAATAATTGGGTCGAAAGGAAGAATATTATTCTCTTCAGATGGAACAATAAAACCATTTTTATACCATACATAATTTAATGAATCACCTTCCGCCAAAACTTCGAACTGGAAGAAAGTACCCTCACAAACAGTAGCTCCATATGGGTTATTTAAGATATGAGGAGGCTCGTTAATGTTTAATATAGCATAATCTGAAGTAATCTCTCCGCAAGTATCAGCTATTACACAGTAATACTGTCCTTCATCAGGGAAATCAATATTTGCAATTACCAGAGTTGATTCTGTTCCAATTACTGTTGGATTAGTATCTTTATACCAAGTATATGTAACAAATTCAGTAGAAATAGTTTCAACAGAGAAAGAAACTGTTTCCAATAAACAAGAACTTACATGTTGTGGATGCTCCGTAATTTCTAAATTTTCTAATGCTCTAAGATTAATGGTATCACTATAAGTAGTAGTACATTCATTAAATACCTTCACATAGTAATCAGCTGTTTCCAAAACCGGTTCAATAGCCAAAATACTGTCATTAAGAAAAGGTGCACCCTGACTATTGCCATCTCTGAACCATTGATATAATAATGGACTCTCACCAGTAACATGAACTATCAATTCAGCATTTGTTCCAATACAGAATGCAGTATCATTTAGTAAAGGCTCTACAAACCTTGGGTTTTCTTTCATACTAACCACAATTACCTCTGAAGACACAGTATCACAATCAGAATGAATATTGCAATAATAATCTCCTAAAACAGGTTCAAGAACAGCATCTATAAATAAGGTATCATTAGATTCTCCAGCTATTGCAACACCCTCATAGAACCACTGATAAGTAAATGGTTCAATACCATCTGCAATAACAAATAAGAATGCTTCTTCACCTTCACAAACATTAACCTCATCAGTTTGAAGACTAATAGAAGTTTGATCATTGATATCTAATAAAACCTGAGTTAAGAAAGAGGCTCCACAAGCATTCACCCATTGTGCACGGTAAACATTATCATTAGCAGGAATGTCAGTCTCATAAATAAATGTATCCACCGTGATTTCAAATGGTTCAGAATCTATGCCTTTGAACCAGTAAATACTATCACCAGAACCACCATAAGCAGTTAGTCGCAATGAATCGTATTGATTAATACAAATACCATTATCTTCAAACTCTAGATAATCTATAGCTTCAGGGTCTTCAGACACTGTAATAACTATAGAGTCACAAGCACTCACTCCACAAGAATTCTCCCATCGAGCATAGAAGGTTGTTGTTCCAGCAGGAACCTCAATACTAAGTGTCGTGTCTACAGTTATAGCATATTCTTGACCTTCACATGAACCAGTAAACCAATGAATGCTATCACCCACTCCACCATGAACAGTAAATTCAAGATAAGTAGGATAATTATAGCATACATTATAAACATCACTGACAATACTATCCATTACTTGAAGCTGAGAATACATCTCTAGAGCCACTGTATCAGTTGATATTCCATCATAACATTCATTGCTCACTAAGCAATAATAATGGTAAAGCGTATCTATTACTGTTACTGGTGTAATTTCCAAATCTGGACTACTTTGTCCTGATATCACACTAGAAACTCCAGCTCCATCAATTTTATACCACTGATAAGCGACAGGTAATGTTCCTTCAGCTTCAGTATTGAATTGAGCTGTTCCATTTAAGCAAACAATTTGATCGATGGGTTGAGTAGTAATATAAGGTATAGTATCTACTTCAACATGAACGGTAACTGATGTATCAGAACTACAACCATTAGAAACTATACAATAATAGTTGCCCGTATTTAAGAAGCTCGCTGGATTAATAATAAAAATAGAATCATTGTCAGAAGTGGGTACACCTTTGAAATTCCACTGGTATTGTAATATTGGAGAACCTTGAGCTTCCACAAAGAAAGACAAACTATCACCTTCGCAAATAGTATCAAAAACAATAGGTTGCGTAATAATTTCTGGAACCATATTCACTGTTAAAAATGCGGAGTCAGAAGCCAGCGTATCACAGGCATGATAAACTTTGCAATAATAATATCCGCTATCAGCAGGAGTAACATCATAAACAATTAATGTATCATTTGTTGCGCTAGCAAGAGCAATATCATTTTGGAACCATTGATAGCTTGAACTTGTCAATGCTTCAGTTTGGTCTGTTTTTATAAAGAACAT
Organism: Lentimicrobium sp. S6; assembly: GCF_013166635.1. Taxonomy (NCBI): domain Bacteria; kingdom Pseudomonadati; phylum Bacteroidota; class Bacteroidia; order Bacteroidales; family Lentimicrobiaceae; genus Lentimicrobium; species Lentimicrobium sp. S6. The sequence goes on from NZ_JABKBZ010000013.1 coordinate 24,823, forward strand.
CACAGAATCAATTCCTTCACATACACTTTTGTTCTGTGGATGTCTAGTGATGGTAATTTCACCATCCACATAAATAGTGAATGTTTTACATTCCGAGTAAGATTCATCAGGGCCACAATAAACTTCATACCTTACAGAATACATAGTAGTTTCCGTGGGTATTTGACCAAGTGCAAATAAATCAAGAGTATCGCCTGCCACTATAAACTCGGCGGCTGGATTAGTACAAATATCACCTTTATACCAAACCAATGAATCACCATAACCACCTTCTGCTTTCACAAATAATTCATCATTATAATTATAACATATAGTGTCGAGACTAAGAATAGTTGTATCAGGAATAATGGGATCTTCTTTGATGATGATGGTTAGAGAGTCACAGTTACTCACTCCACAAGGAGTTTCCCATCTGGCATAAAAGGTGGTCGTTTCACTTGGAGCACCAATTTCTAAAGTAGTATCAGCTGTAACTGTAAATAAATCTCCATCGCAGGCACCAGAGAACCAACGAATAGAATCACCAAGACCACCATATACTGTAAGTTCTATGTAAGTAGGATAATTTAAACACAAATTATTGGTATCACTTACAATGCTATCCATTTTAACAACTTGTTTATACATGGACAAACTCACGGTATCACTACTTGGGCCATCTGAACATTCATTACTCAACATACAGTAATAACTAAATGCGGTATCCGCTGCCAAAACAGGGGAAACACTAAAAGTAGATCCTGTTTCTCCAGGTAAGACAACAGAAACATCTGCATCGTCTATTTTATACCATTGGTAATTGATTGGTAAAGTTCCATTTGCTATTACCTCAAACACAGCATCTGCATTCAAACAAACAATTTGATCGAGGGGTTGTGTGACCACAAATGGGATGGTATCTACTTCAATATTAACTTTAGCAGAGGTATCACTACCACAACCATTAGTGGTGATACAATAATATTCTCCTGTATTTGCAAAAGAAGCAGGATTAATGGTTAAGAAAGTATCTATAGCCGAAATAGCCACATTATTAAAATACCATTGGTTTTGAATAACAGGAGTTCCTTCCACTTGAAGATGCATAGTCAAGCTATCCCCTTCACAAATCGTATCTAAAACACTAGGTTCTAAAATAATATTAGGAAGCAAGTTAACAGTTAACTTGGCACTATCAGAAACTAAAGTATCACATGAATTATAAATCTTGCACTTATAGTATCCATCATCTGCAGGTGTAATTCCTCCAGTTAACCAAAGGGTATCTGAGGTAGCGCCACTAAGTGCATTATTTCCAAAATACCATTGATAAAATAAATCTGTTAAAGATTCTCCTGAATCTATATCTACACTGAAGAAAACAGATTCTGTTCCTTCACAAACTGTTTTGTTTTGAGGATTAGGAGTGATAAAAAACTCACCATTCACATATACATCAACTAACAAACAAGAAGAACTAAAGTCACTACCTCCACAATAAGACTCCCATCGAGCAGAGTATGTAGTTGTTTGAGTAGGTATTTTTCCAAGTGTAAAAAGGTCGATTCTCATTCCTGTATCTAACCTTTCAGCATTTGGGTTAGTACAAATATCACCAATATACCAAACTAAAGAATCACCAGCTCCTCCCTCAACAGAAAGGAATAGAGAATCGCTAAAGCTTAAACAGATCGTATCGAGAGAAGTAGTTATAGTGGTTGGTTCAACAGCTATTTCTTTTATCATAACACTATCAAAAACACAATCTGTAACTCCACATTGATTCTCCCATCTGGCATAGTATTTTGTTTCAGCCAATGGATCAGGAGCAGCTACAATTAAATCGTTATTTACAGGATAACCTGTGCCTAGTAAAATTCCCCCACAAGCTTCGGTATACCATCTCAAAGTATCAGTATTAACACCATTATTATTGGCCGATAAGGTTATATCGAAATTATTATCAGGACATAACATATCTGGAGTCACACTCAAGCCTGTAGGAGAATTTACAGGAATAGCTGTCACATTTAATAGTGCAGCATCAGATGTTGCTGTTCCACATGCATTTGTGATTTCACATATATATGAACCATTATCTGCTGTAGTTACACCAATGATAGACAAAATATTACTATTTCCGCCAACTGGGCTACCATTCCTTGTCCATTCATAAGTTTCAGTACTTGGATTTCCAATCTCAACTGTCAGTGTAATATCATAGGCTTCACAGACATCCAAACCCACTGGATGGACCGTAATTTGAGGAATCGCACATGGATCCCATTGAAAAAAATCTTTATAATCATTTCCCCCAAAACCGGTGCCCACATATACTTTATTTCCTACAGCAGATGCAACAGCCAGCTCTCTAGCATTGCCAGTAAAATCTGTTTTCTGATCCCAATTAGTTCCATCGAAACTCCAAAAGTCTGTAAGGTATGTCCCATTATTTCCTAATCCTACATATCCAGTGGTTCCATTACTACAACCAATAGCTCCACCTCTTATTCCACCTGGGAAATCAGCCAATGGAGTCCAAATATCAGTATTGGTATTATAGGAATAGAAATCTTGGCTATATGCCCCCACTCCAATATCACCCGTTCCATAATAAGCCATGGTACCAATTGTAAATGCAACTGCTTTAATCCTTGCCGTGCCCGGAAAGGCAGCCCTACTAGTCCAAGTATTATTATTGAAATTATACTTCCAAAGATCATTTCTAAAAGAACCATCATCACCTCCAACAACAAACCCACTTGTTCCAATAGAGAATGCAGAAGCATAAGATCTAGCTCCTCCTGAGAAAGCAGCAATAGCTGACCATGAATTTGACAATGCATTATATTTGAAAACTGTATTTGTTCTCGAACCACCGGCCACTTCACCCGTACCAACAATAGCTTGATTATTCACTACCATTGCGAAAGCACCAATTCTTCCAACACCAGCAAAATTAGCTTTCTGCGTCCATGCTTCAGTAACAGTATCATATTGCCATAAATCCTGATGATAAGTTGATCCCGCCTTACCAAGTGCAATGTATACCTTACCATTAATTGTAAAGCTTACCGCTCCAGTTCTTTTCAAGCTCGGTGAACCATCACCTAAATCGGCTTTTGGAATCCATAAATCGTTTTGTGAAGTAGCTGAGAAAGCGAAGAATAGCCCTAGTAAAACTATCCAAAGTCGATAACCTATTGGGTTTATTGACTTTTTTAGAAATGAAAATAGTAACATATTTTTCATAAATATTGATTACTTAATAAATAATTTGAAGACTTTTTAATTCAGATACCTGAACACTTGGTGGGAAATCCCCATTCTCCAATTTCGACAAAACTAAAGAAGCAACCTTGGCTGCTTGACTAGAATCTACAAATGCTCGGTTTCCTGTAATTGCTGGGATGTTTTTTTGAATAATTAAGATTTTGTCACTTTTTAAAACCTGATAATACCATGCGTTAGTATCATTTTTCAACACAACAAAATCAAAAACTGAAGAATCCACTTGAATTCCACCATAATCTTGGCCATTCCCAAGCAGCCTGATTGGACTAAAGGAGAATAACAAAATCAAAAACAAACCCAAAGCAAACATGCTCAAAAACAGTCTCATGTATTGATTTTAACTTTAAATAGCACTTACTTACATAAAAGGCGCCATTAACTTGTCAAATCTACAAAAAAACTTTAGAAAAGAAAACATATTTTTATTCTGGAAATGCACAAAAAATAAGGCTTGTAATTAAATAAATTATGCGAAATTTGCACACTCATTAAAACAAAAAAAATGGCTTATAATTTAGGTGATAAAGTAAAGTTTCTAAACGAAGAAGGCGGAGGATTCATTACAAAAGTAATTAGCCCATCCATGGTAGAAGTAAGTATTCAAGATGGCTTTAACATCCCCTATTCTACTACTGAATTATTGAAAGTAGATGATCAAGGAACAGCCAGTCAGTTTTTTGATGAAGACTTTGGAAATAAACCAGAGGCTAAAGAAGGTGATAATCAAAACCCAAGTCATATTTCATCAGAATTATTCAAGCGTCAGAGCCTTGATTTAAAGAAAGGAATTTATCTCGCTTTTGTTCCACAAGACCAAAGGTGGCTAATGACTGGCTTGATAGATATTTACTTAATGAACCATAGTGAGTATGATATCGTATTCAGTCTTAACCTATTAAGAGACAATGCATTTATCAACCAAGAATATGATGTACTAGGTCCTCATAATAAATTCCTTATAGATACTATTGACAGAGAAGATATTAACGAATGGCTTAAAGGTCAGCTTCAAGTGCTATTCATCAAAGACAAATCTGAAAAGTTAATTTCACCATTGAACAAAAGCTTCAGCATTAAAGGAGCCAAATTCTATCAAGAGAATAATTTCAAGAATATTGATTTATTAGATGCCAATGCCATGGTTGTAGAATTAATTACTATGGATTATCAGCAAATGATAAGTAAAAATAGTGATGAGCTTAAAGATCTTAAAATAGAAGAATCACCAAAAGCTATTGTAAAGCAACAAAAATCATTGATACAAAAATATAAGTATGCTCCATTAGAAGCTGAAGTTGATTTACATATTTCAGCATTATCTGATGATTTTAGAGATATGAAACCTCAAGAGATACTTGATGAACAATTGATGCATTTTAATAAAACTCTAGAGGATGCCATGCAACACCAATATGTGAAAATTATTTATATTCACGGTATAGGTAATGGTAGCCTTAAGAAGAAACTAAAGGACGAGTTGAGGGGTTATGAAGAGATAGAAGTAAGAGATGCTAGCTTCCAAAGATATGGATATGGAGCTATTGAAGTTCATATTCATTATAAGTAGGTTGGAAGTTGGATGACAGAGTTAGAAGACGGAAGTGAGAAGTGAGAAGTGAGAAGTGAGAAAGTAAAAGTTAGATACTGAACAACAGGTATCAAATAAAAATAAGTTTTATAGAAGGTGACTGAACTTATCGATTTACCAGTAGACTGAAGATAGAAGACCGATGCTTAGATATTGAAATCAAGGCTTCAACTTCGCTCAACGAAAAAGTTCTTAAAAATATAAAGCTCTCTGATCTATCGCGGCAATTTTAGGATTGACGAGGAAAGTCGGGGCAACACAGGGCACCATACTTCTTAACGGGAAGGGCTCGATTTATCGAGAACAGAAAGTGCAGCAGAAAGTAAACCGCCATGGCATCTCGATGTCAGGGTAAGGGTGAAACCGTGGGGTAAGAGCCTACGCTTGCTATAGGCGACTATAGCTCGATGTAAACCTTATGGGTTGAAAGACCAAATAAACCGGAGATTTTTCGCGCGTCGGAAAGGGAGGTCTGCCCGGCCAAATCCGGAGGGTAGGTTGATAGAGGTATTGAGCAATTAATACCCTAGATAAATGATAGACTCCGTCTTAGGACGGAAACAGAACCCCGCTTATAGGAGAGCTTTTATTTAAAACTCCCAATCGTTTGATTGGGAGTTTTTTTTGCTTTCAGGGTCGACGACCCTATTTATTATCGGTACTTTCAAAAATTTTATCGGCTGATTTGGCGATAAAACCAGTGTAAAGCACTCCATGAGCATCTTCATAACGTTTGGCGAATTCATAGAAGCATGATGGAATTTCTCTTGGACCATCTTCAAACTCGACAGCGATCTTTCCTGCTCGTATACTCGATTGCTCCAATAACTGTTCTGGCGTTCCTTTCACCTCTCCTCCTACCTCTAATATAGCAAAGCCTTTATCTCTCAAAAACTGATTGAGCTCATAGATATCAGTATGGTTTTTTAAGGCATTGATGTTCACCGTAAAATGATTGGCTCTATAACCATAAACATACAACCATGCTGCATATTCAGACTCCTCTTGAAGTTTTAAATAGGTATTGTAATTTGGTTTTCCCCATGGACTGCCTCCCCATAAGAAACTGGCATCTTTAGCAAAACCTTCTGGAATTCGACCTATAGTCTCTGCAATGGCTTTTTGAGCAAATACACTAAAATATTGTGGCTGCAATGCACTGATAAATACTTTGGGAGCATCTTTATCTGTTTTATGCTCATAGTGATGGGCTATTAGCTTTTTGGCTTCGAAATGATAAGTGCCATTTTCTTTATAACCTGCATCTAAAAAGGGCTTGGCTAAAACGTCAATATTCACTTTGGGATGATCGAAAGTACGAAATGCAATATGATCGTTAATTACAGTTTCTCCTTCAGTAATAAAAAGGTCGTATATTTTCTTTGTTTCTGGATTTTGTTTGATATAATCTTTCCAAAGATTCTCAAATATCTCCTTATAGCTTGTCATAATGATTTTGTTTTTTTTACAAAATTAGCCATTCAAAGGTTCGAAACAATTAAAATTGAATTATTAGATATAATTTATGATTAGAAAAACTATTTTTGCTGAAAATTGGGAATATAGTTTATATTCTCTGTTTATAGAACATCAAAATATAGAGAATACATCATGCAATTAACAAACAGGCAATTATACTATCAAAACTTGGCTACACCAGCTTTTGTACCAGAGGCTATTGAAGTAGTAAAAGCAGAAGGAATATATTTAATAGACGATAAAGGAAACAAATGGGTGGATTTAGTTTCTGGTGTTTCCGTAAGTAATGTTGGGCATAGAAACCCGAAAGTAGTAGAAGCCATAAAAGAGCAAGTGGACACCTATATGCACCTGATGGTTTATGGAGAGTTTATCCAATCTCCACAAGTACAATTAGCAGGACTCATTAGCGAACAGCTCCCCTCTTCTTTAGATTCTGTTTTCTTTGTTAACTCTGGCTCAGAAGCCAATGAAGGTGCCATGAAGCTAGCCAAAAGGGTGACCGGAAGAAGCGAAATCATCGCCTTTAAAGATGCTTACCATGGCGGAACTCATGGTGCTTTAAGCCTATTGGGAAATGAAGAAATGAAATACGCCTTTCGTCCCCTACTACCAGATATCAAATTCTTGGAATTCAATAATGAAAGCCTAATTTCTGAAATCACAAAAAAAACTGCAGCAGTTGTTATCGAATCAATTCAAGCAGAAGCAGGAATCATTCTACCAAAAGAAGGGTACCTCAAAGCCATTGAGATAAGATGTAAAGAGGTCGGCGCCTTATTAATATTAGACGATATTCAAATGGGGTTTGGAAGGACTGGAAAATTATTTAGTTTCGAAAATTTCAATTTTATTCCAGACATACTGACCCTTGCCAAAGGGATGGGTGGAGGAATGCCTATTGGAGCTTTTGTGGCCTCTAAAGAAATGATGAATCAATTACAGTCAAAGCCCAACTTAGGACATATTACTACTTTTGGTGGTCATCCGGTGAGTTGTGCAGCTGCGAAAGCAAGTCTTGAGGTTATTTTAGACGAAAAGCTCTGCGAACAAGCTGAAGAAAAAGCTCAGCTTTTTGTTGAGGCCCTGCAGGCACATCCTTTAGTAAAAGAAGTAAGACAAAAGGGCCTTATGCTGGCTGTAGATTTAGGCTCCAATGAACTCGGTAAAGAAGCGATGAAGGTATTGTGGGAAAACAGATTAATTGTTGACCAGTTTTTATTCAACAGAACCTCCTTTAGAATTGCTCCTCCCCTTACCATATCTAAAGAAGAAATACAAGAAATTATAAACACATTAATTAAAAGCTTAAACCAAATCAATTAAGTAATTCTCCAAACTTCTTAGGCTTCCACAGCTAATTGCTGTTTTAAATCCTCAAGAATCATTAAGGCAGCTTTAATGGTTTTCACATTTTTGAACATCAAACTCAGCTTACCATTTTTCTCTCTCATTTTGCAACTCGTATTGCTTTGAATATGCTGAATCATCATTCCAAAATAAGGACCTGAGAAAAACTGACTATCCTGATTGCTGATAAAATAGGCATAGAGATATCCTCCTTTTAACCTGACTTGCTCAAAACCTAAATCCTTACCCAACCATTTCAATCTCATAGACTGGAGTAAACTTTCTACTGCTTCAGGCAATGATCCGAAGCGATCCTCTAAGGATCCACCAAACTTAATTAGCTTTTCTTCTGTATCAACTTGCGATAATTCTTTATAAAGAGATAATCTTTCCGCCACATTCTCCACATAATCATCAGGTATCAAAGCATTTAAGTCAGTATCGAGTTGGCATTCAGAAACATAATCCGATGGGGTTTCATTTTTACTCAATTCTTGAAATTTAGAATCCTTAAGTTCCTTTAAGGCTTCATCGAGAATCTTCTGGTACATTTCAAAGCCTATATCAGAAATAAACCCTGACTGTTCTCCACCAAGAATATTCCCAGCTCCACGAATATCTAAATCTCGCATGGCAATATTAAATCCAGAACCTAGAGTTGAAAATTCTTCAATGGCTCTCAAACGCTTTCTAGCATCATCAGTTAGAGCCATGTCTGGTGGTGCTAAAAGATAGCAGAAAGCTTTCTTATTACTCCTGCCTACACGTCCACGCATTTGGTGTAATTCGCTTAATCCATAATGATTGGCTTCATTAATAATGATGGTATTCACATTTGGAATGTCCAATCCAGATTCAATGATTTTGGTCGCTAATAAAACATCATAATCTCCTTCAATGAAATCGAGCATGGTTTTCTCAATCTTTGCTCCCTCCATCTGCCCATGAACTATAGCAATCTTCACATCAGGAACAAACTTCTGAATCATACCTGCTACTTCCTGAATATTCTGAACTCTATTGTGGACGAAGAAGACTTGTCCCCTCCTACTTACTTCATAGTGTATTGCATCTCTTATGATCTCCTCAGAAAAAGATCGGACTTCGGTTAATACAGGTTGGCGATTTGGAGGAGGCGTATTAATCACACTCATGTCCCTGGCTCCCATTAGTGAAAACTGTAGTGTACGAGGAATTGGAGTTGCAGTAAGTGTGAGGGTATCCACATTCACTTTAAATTGTTTGAGCTTTTCTTTAATGGAAACCCCAAACTTTTGCTCTTCATCAACAACTAGAAGCCCTAAGTCTTTAAATACAATATCTTTTCCAACCAACTTATGAGTTCCAATCAATATATCAACTTTACCTTCTTTGGTATCTTTCAGAACTTGTGTGACTTGTTTGCGAGGACGGTACCGGCTTATATACTCTACTCTGCAAGGGAAATCTTTTAATCGCGCCAAAAAAGTTTTATAGTGCTGGTAGGCCAAAATAGTTGTGGGTACCAAAACAGCCACCTGTTTACTATCTGCTACTGCTTTAAAAGCAGCTCTAATAGCTATTTCTGTTTTCCCAAAACCCACATCTCCGCAGACCAATCTATCCATTGGGTTTTCGGCTTCCATGTCTTCTTTTACCGCAAGGGTTGTTTTCACCTGATCTGGAGTGTCTTCATAAATAAATGAGGCTTCCAATTCTGTTTGTAAATAAGTATCTGGGGTAAATCCGAATCCAGGTTTTGCTTTTCGCTCTGCATAGAGTTTGATCAGCTCCTCAGCTATATCCTTTACCTTTTTCTTGGTTTTAGCCTTAACTACTTTCCAAGCTGGTGAACCTATTTTATGAAGCACAGGAGCTGTTCCGTCTTTGCCACTATACTTTGATATCCGATGTAAAGAATGGATATTTACATAGAGTAAGTCTTCATTTTTGTATATAATTCTGATGACTTCTTGGGTTTTTCCATCATTCACAATCTTTTGCAAACCATCGAAACGCCCAACTCCATGATCGATATGAGTAACATAATCGCCTTTTTGCAAATCATATAATTCCTTTAAGCTAACGGCTTCTTTTCCTCCAAAGCCTTCACGCAAACGAAATCGTTGGTAGCGATCAAATATCTGATGATCAGTATAAATTACTAATCCATTATCTTCATCTATAAATCCTTGATGCAATCCAACTAAAATCCCTTGGTAGATTTTATCTTCAGTATCTGGTCTTAAATCCTCAAAAATCTGTTCCAATCGAGTCAGCTGTTTCTCAGATTCACTTACAATGATAGTCTTTAAACCATTATTCTCATTTTCTTGAATATTACCCAAGAGCAAATCAAACTGCTTATTGAAATTAGGCTGAGGCTGGGTATTAAATTGAATATCTATCTTCTGATTGGATTTGGCATGGGTATAAATGATTTTATAATTGAGGATGTCATCAGCGAAACTTTCTCCACTGATAAACATTTCTTCTGGATGTAGATGTTTGATTTCGCCACTCAATTCTTCGTAGTGTTTTATGGCATTTTCATAACCTTTCTTCAGTTTCTCTTTTATGAAATCCTGATTCTGAATCCAAACATTACAATCCTTTGGCATGAGTTTGAAGAAAGAATTTCTTTTCTCTACAATTTCCTGGCGTTGAAGATTTGGAAGAATCTTTGCTGTTTTCAGCTTTTTCACACTCAACTGACTGGCTGGCTCAAAAGTACGAATAGACTCCACTTCATCCCCAAAAAACTCAATTCTATAGGGATGGTCATAGGCATAGGAGAATATATCCATTAAACCTCCTCTAAGTGCAAACTGACCCGGCTCTACCACAAAATCGACTCTAGAGAATCCCATATTCACCAGCCTCTCCAACAAAGCATCTTGCTCCAATTCATCATCCTGACGAATCATTAAAGTATTATCAGTAACATATTTCTTAGAAACAATTTTCTCAGATAAAGCTTCAGGAAAACTCAATAAAATCAAATCCTTAGTACCCGAATTGTTTCTGGCTATCACCTCTGTTCTGGATAGCAGGTTCGCGCTATCAGGATGATCGGTTTCATAAGGTCGCTTATAGGCCGAAGGATAAAACATCACTTTCTTACGAGGATAATCTACACCTACATCCTCTAATAGATTTTCTAAATCATTATATAAATAAGCTGCTGTTTCTTTATCGGGCATCACCAAAAGGTGAAATCCTTTTCGCTGCTGAAATACAGAAGCCACATATAATGACAATGCAGATCCCGACAAGCCTTTTAAGCCAATCTGTTCTTGATTATCAAATAATTGCAGAAATTGCTGAGTCTTTTCAGACTGATAACGGGAAAGTAAATCGTTTATCTTCAAACCTAATCTTATTTTTTTGCGAAAATACGAAGATTATTGAAGTTTTCCCTCAACTTTTATACTTGCTCCAGCCTCATGCATAGAATTAATAAGCTGAAATCGAAATCCATCTCGATATTCTCTGGTCATATCGCTGAATTTTTGTTTAAAGGTCTGCATGGCTTTTAGTTTTTGATATTTCTTGTATTGCATAATATTGTTTTAATTTGTTAGTATTTGTTGATGACGGATGTTTGATGACGGATGACCGATGTCCGATATTGAAGTCTCTTCTTTACTTAAGGAACTTCCTTTGGTTTTAGGTTTTCATCCCGCGTAACTAAGGAGCTGGCTCGTTTAATCACATGGCTTCCAAAACGGAGGCGTACCTTATCCATAGCTTGGTAGAGATTAATCATTTCGGGCGTATCTTCGAATAAATTGAGTTGTTGTACTCCATATACCAAATCACTAAATCGTACTCCAATCAAACGAATGAGCATACGTCGGTTGTAAAGCTTTTCGAATAATTCTGTGGCCGTTTTCATTAATACATGATCGAAAGCGGTATATGGAATATGTTTCTGCTGAGTATGCGTATCGAAGTTGGAATAACGAATCTTTACTGTAATACAACCCGTCATCTTTTGTTTTTTTCTCAATTGAAAAGCCAATTTTTCTACCATGGAAATCAATAAAAGGCGAAGGCGAACCACATCAATGGTGTCTTTTTGGAAAGTTCGTTCGCTACTGATGCTTTTACGCTCACTATAAGGTTCCACAGGAGTAAAATCTATGCCGTTGGCCTTTTTCCAAATCACTGCTCCAAACTTCCCCAATACCTGTTCCATCATCTCGGGTGGAATGCGACTCAAAGTCTCTATATTAGAAACCCCCATGGAACGCAATAAATGGTAGGTCTTCTTGCCAATCATGGGAATCTTACGAATGGAAAGCGGAAACATAAAAGGCTGTACCATATTTGCCGGCACTCGTAATTCGCCATTGGGCTTGGATTCGCTGGTGGCAATTTTGGCCACCGTTTTATTGATAGACAAACCAAAAGAAATAGGAAGTCCCGTTTCTTTGATAATACTTTGTCGCAACTCTTTTGTCCACTGATAAGAACCAAAAAAACGATCCATTCCACTGATATCTAAATAATGTTCATCAATACTGGCTTTTTCATAAAGAGGTGCTTTATCGGCAATCACATCGGTAACCAAACGCGAATACTTGGTATACTCATCCATATCGCCTCTTATAATCACGGCATCTTTACAAAGTCGCATGGCCATTTTCATAGGCATAGCCGAATGCACTCCAAATGCTCGTGCCTCATAGCTACAAGTACTCACCACTCCTCTATCTGACCCTCCTCCAATAATGATCGGCAAACCATTTAAAGCACTGTTTGCGAGTCGTTCTACCGAAACAAAAAAAGTATCCAAATCAAAATGGACTATGGTTCTATTATCTTGAGCTATCAGCATAAATTATCTAAAATATTTGTGTTTTAAATTATTTTATTTACTTTTGATTATTATTTAATCATTTACATGACGGTAATATAATCATTATTTTGAAAGTCGGAAGAAAGTTTAGGAAAATTGTGGGAAGTGGGATGACGGAAGTGGGATGATACAACGCTAGTGCGGATTTGTAATCCGTACGGTAACCATTACCTTTATTGCTCTTATATATGCACGGAAAACATTTCCGCGCTAGCTTTTTATAATTAAAAAAGAGTGCGTTTGCCTTGGGGAAGTGCAGTGTTAGATGTGGGATGACCAATGATCTATGCGGGATGATGGATGACTGGTACATTCTGAAATTAATACTAGTAAGAAAACTATAATATTTTTCAAGGGCTGATAAGAAAGCTTCGAGAACGAGGCTTGATTTTTCTAAAAACCAAGGAGTTTACTTATGTAAATGACTGTTTTTAGAAAAATTGTAACGAAGTTATCGGAGTTTTCTTGCAGCCACTAAGTTAAAAAAAACAAACAGAGATATGACAATATTTAGCAGCAATATTAAATTATTAAGAAAAAGAAGACGCTTTACCCAAGAGGATATTGCGCAAACATTAAACATGAAACGCTCTACCTTGAGTGGTTATGAGAACGAAGTAGCGCAGCCTAATATGTCTGCTTTGGTCAGTTTCTCTGAATATTATAATGTATCGGTGGATACTTTAATAAAAATCGATTTGGGGAGTCTTCCAGAAAATCAACTCAACCAACTAGAAAGAGGCTATGATGTTTATATTAAAGGTAGCAAATTGAGGGTTTTAGTAACTTCAGTAAGTGAGGACAACGAGGAAAATATAGAGCTGGTTCCAGAAAAAGCCAAAGCAGGTTATACCAGCGGATTTGCCGACCCAGAGTATATTAAGATACTACCCACATTTAGGCTTCCTTTCCTATCTAAGGAAAAGAAATACCGCAGTTTTCAAATCAGTGGTGATTCTATGCTTCCCATCCCCGATGGCTCTTATGTAACAGCGGAGTTTGTTCAAAACTGGACTCATATGAAAAGCAAGCAAGCCTATATCATTCTTACCATTGACGATGGTGTAGTATTTAAAGTTGTGGAAAACAAAATAGAAAATGAAGGAATGCTCAAACTCCACTCCCTCAATCCACTCTACGAACCTTATGAAATACATATTCAAGAGGTAAAAGAAGTCTGGAAATTTGTGAATTATATAAGCGGAGAGCTCCCCGATACCAACGAAATGAAAACCGAAGCTTTAGCTCAAAGTCTTAAATCTTTGCAAAAAGAGGTCCATCAGATACAAACTAAGCTACAGTTATAATATATTTGGCTTCTGATTGAGAAAACCATGAAAAAACAAAACTGGAAAATAAAACTGGGCATAGGATTAATGCTTGCATGTATTCCATTCTTTCTAATTATCCCTGTTTTCCCATTTATTGAAATAGAAAACACAACAAAAGTGTGGCTTAGTACCGCATCGCTAGTTATTGGAGAAATTTTATTTTGGGGCGGAGGACTTTTAGTGGGCAAAGAATTGTTTACCAAATACAAATCCTATTTTAATCCTAAAAATTGGTTTAAGGGTTCTAATAATAAAGATTCAGAGCTTGAAAGAAAAGAAGAAGAAAAAGAAGTATAAAGGAATCACTCCTCCATGTGGCATCGATTGTAATGGATGCCCTCGTTTTGGTAGAGAGAAAAATGGATGCGATGGAGCTGACAAAGGATGTAAGCATTGCAAAACCATATACCAATGCAACGAAAAGAAAGGAATTGACTATTGCTACCAATGTTCAAAGTTCCCATGCAGTAAGTTTAAAAAGTTTGCCAAAACTTGGGAGAAATATGGACAAGACTTGATTGTAAATCAAAGAGAGCTTAAAAGAAAAGCAGAAGGGGAAAGTGAATAATGGCTGTTGTAGTATAATCCCCTCACCCTCATATCTTTTTAACATATTAACCTAACAACATGGCTTACGATGAAAATTTAGCAGAACGAATAAGACAAGTTTTTAAACAAAAACGAATTTTCTTTACAGAAAAGAAAATGATGGGCGGACTCACATTCATGGTTGATGATAAGATGTGTGTAGGGTTAGAATCAAACAAATCGAGCAAAGCCTCAAGAATGATGGCTAGAGTTGGTGAATTTGCATATGAGGAGGCTCTTCAGAGGGAATATGCTTCAGAAATGACCTTTACAGGCCGACCCATGAAAGGGTTTATTCATGTTGATTCCTTAGGCTTAGATATGCAAGAAGATTTGGAAGAATGGATTCAACTATGTTTAGATTACAATCCTTTGGCTAAAAAGAGCCAAAAAAAGCTTAAGAAACAATAAATTAGGCCCATTACTTTTCTTAATTTTTCATGATTTCATTTGAATTAATAATAGAAAATTCTATTTTTATCCAAATTTAAAACCACTTATCATGAAATCAAGACTATTAACACTTATATTTGTAACTATTTTAATTTCAGCTTTTTCACAAGAAAAAAGGCATCAGTTTAATGCTGGATTCCAGTTAGGTCAGTACCAAAAAGACTTTGGAATAGGATTACAAGTTACCACACCATATTTCGCAAAGCAAAAAGTAGCGTTCAGATTACGAGGAAATTTAATGTTCAATGAGCATATTCACAAAAAAGAAACTACTTGGACTCCATATTCCAATTTATCTCTTGGCATAATTGGGGTTGCCGGAGAAATCAATGACAAAATAAGGTTATATGGAGAAGGTGGAGCGCTTTTTATCTTTCCTAGCACCGAATTATCCTCAGAACAAATGGAGTTTGGTGGATATGGATTATTTGGCTTTGAGTTTTTCATGAGTAATGGAAGCAATTATTTTATAGAAATTGGAGGTGTAGGAACCGGAGCTATAGCTGATAAGGTATTATACAAACCTATTTATTCTAATGGACTCATCATTAACACTGGATTTCGTTTCTTTTTCTAATTAAAAAAACGGAATTTCTTATCGAATCCTCCTCAAGAAACCTATTCTTGAAAACAATAACAAATCCGAATCGAGCTACATCTCGTATTTAATTATATTTGCCGCTTCATTTTTAAAAGAATACTATGATTTCAATTGATGGTTTGGCAGTAGAATTTGGTGGCACTACCCTATTTAAAGATATTTCGTTTGTGGTGAACGATAAAGATAGAATAGCATTAATGGGTAAGAATGGTGCTGGTAAATCTACCCTCCTCAAAATTATTGCTGGAGCTCAAACTCCAAGTCGTGGAAAGATTTCAGCGCCCAGAGATGCTGTGATTGCCTATCTTCCTCAGCATTTAATGACAGAGGATGACAGGACGGTTTTTGAGGAAGCAGCTCAAGCATTTTCTCAAGTTCAAAGTATGCAAAAGGAGTTGGACGAGTTAAACCAACAGCTAACCACTAGGACCGACTACGAATCGGAGGAATATTACGAAATCATAGAGAAAGTTTCTGATATCAGTGAGAAACTCTATAGTCAAGCTGAAATTAACTATGATGCTGAAATAGAGAAAACTTTATTAGGCTTGGGTTTTGTTCGTTCCGATTTTCAACGTCCTACCAGTGAATTTAGTGGAGGATGGCGAATGAGGATTGAGTTGGCTAAAATTCTATTACAAGACCCTGATTTAATTCTTCTGGATGAGCCTACCAATCATTTAGATATCGAATCGGTGCAATGGTTAGAAGATTTCCTCATCAATAGTGCAAAAGCAGTGATGATTATTTCTCACGATAGAATGTTTATCGACAGAATTACCACACGTACCATCGAAGTCACCATGGGAAGAATTTACGATTACAAAGTGAATTATTCTGCCTACCTGCAATTACGTCAAGAACGCAGAGAACAGCAGCAAAAACAATTTGACGAGCAACAAAAATTCATTGCAGAAACCCAAGTATTTATTGATAGATTTAGAGGAACCTACTCAAAAACACTACAAGTACAATCCAAAGTAAAAATGCTAGAGAAGCTGAAGATTGTAGAAGTTGACGAGGTAGATAATTCACATTTGAAACTTCGCTTCCCTCCTTCTCCACGTTCTGGTAACTATCCGGTAATGGCTGAAGATTTAGCCAAACACTATGGTGAACATACCGTTTTTAAAGATGCTTCTTTTAGTATTACGAGAGGAGAAAAAGTAGCTTTTGTGGGTAAAAATGGAGAAGGCAAGTCTACCTTAGTAAAAGCCATCATGAATGAGATTGAACATGATGGAAAGCTTACTATTGGCCATAATATTCATATTGGCTACTTTGCTCAAAATGAAGCTTCTAAATTAGACGAGAACAATAGCGTATTTGGCACTATTGACGATGTAGCCAAAGGTGATATCAGAAATAAGATAAAAGATATTCTGGGCGCTTTTATGTTCGGCGGTGATGATTGGGACAAAAAAGTAAAAATTCTTTCAGGAGGAGAAAAAACTCGTCTCGCTATGATTAAACTGCTCCTCGAACCCGTTAACTTACTCATACTCGATGAACCTACCAATCACTTGGATTTAAAAACCAAAGACATCCTCAAGCAAGCTTTAATGGATTATGATGGAACTTTAATCCTCGTTTCTCACGATAGAGATTTCTTAGATGGCATGGTCAGTAAGATTTACGAGTTTGGTAACAAAAGGGTAAGAGAGCATTTCGAGGGCATCCAAGAGTTTTTAGAACGTAAAAAGATGGAGCATTTGAGAGAGTTGGAAGCTGGGAAGTAGTGGAGACGGATGACAGATGTGGGATTTGGAATTCCCGTTAATTTGATGAAGGCATTATTATCCTAAAGAATTATCTATACCAATCCGCAATATTCTAATAATCGACTCTAATACTTTTCAACATTATTACATTAACGGTTAGAAACTTATAATTCTATCCGTGTCTTTTTTGATTATATTTGGGCTTATGGAGATTCTAAATCCATTAAATAAAATAAACCCCAATTTAACCCAATGAAAAAAAACTACTATTTTGTATCAATCACATTGATAATGCTATTCTCCACCTCTATTTATGGTCAATATACCAATGGAAAGAAAGCAAGTTTAAGTACTGATGGAACCATATTACTCGAAAACATCCTTTTACCAGATTACAGTGAAAAAAGCACTGCTGAAATGCTAAATGGATTCCCCTTTGGAAGTCCTGCCAATGCCAGTTTTAAAAATTTCAGAGGTGCTGCCATAGCAGATATTGATGAGGATGGCGCAGATGAAATTATCTTTGGTGCCAATAATAAACTATTCGTTCTCAAAGGAAACGGCGAAACCCTTTGGACAAAAAATGTAAGTGGTACCATTATATATCCACCTAGCATAGCTGATATGGATGATGATGGACATTTAGAGATCATTCTTAACACTGGAGGCTCGCCTAATGCTGGACGAGTTTATTTGCTCGATAAAGATGGAAATGATTTAGAAGGCTGGCCACAAAACTTTGAAGAGCATTGGATGTTTAATGCCCCAGCCATATCTGATTTGGATGGAGACAATATTATGGAAGTCATTACCTGTGAAAGAGGAAATTCAAATTATGGTATGCTTCATGTCATCAAAATAGACGGAACTCCATTTAGTGATGCTTGGCCATTAGAGCTACCTGGCAATTTAGCCTTTACTCCTTCTATAGGTGATATTGACAATAATGGAACAAAAGATATTATCATTTCAATTTCCTCTGGGTCTCTCTATGCCATTAATACAAATGGCAGCTTTATTTTTGGTTTTCCATTAATAGAGGCAGGTAAAAGCTTTTCTTATCAATCGCCAATCATCTATGACTTTGATGGTGATGAGCTTATGGAAATTGTTGGAGCTAGACATGGGGATGCTTCAGATTATTATATGGTAAAATCAAATGGATCTTATCCTTTTGGCTGGCCAATCACTAGCCCTAGTGGCTGGAGATATTCCCCACCAACTGTGGTAGATGCTGACGATGATGGTGAATATGAGATATATGTTGGACATCCAAACACCGACGGTGGCGGAGCTCCATTAGATGTTGTTTTTGGATATAATGCAGCCGGACAAATGCTAGATAACCTACCTATCAACAAAGCTGGCGGTTGCGAAGGAGTTATTTCTGTCGCTGATGTGAATAATGATGATATTATGGATCTAGTGTTTACCAGTAATATTACTGATGCTGATGGATATGGTTTTATCCATGCCTACTCACTTGATGGAAGTGGAGAAATCGAAGGATTTCCTTTAAGACCAAAAGGATTTACATTTATCAATTCTGCAGTCTTAGGTGATATTAACGGTGATGAATTATTAGACATCAGCTGCCTTTCTTATACCAATTTCACAGGCAATGATTCTGTTTTTATCACTTCTTATAATTTAAATGTTCCGTATGATGAGTCAAAAATATTGGCTAATGGATATAAAGGAAATCAACTTAGAGATGGAAATGTCAATATTCAAACCAATGTTGGAATTTCTAAAATCAATGACAATTCTTTCGATTTCACAGCCAGTCCAAACCCATCTGATGGCATGATTAACCTTCAATTAAATCAAAAAATGGAGGATGCTCAAATTTCAATAATCAACTATTTAGGAGAAATCATATATTCAACTAGAACTTCAGGTGAAAACAATATACAATTAGATATGAGCAATATAAACAATGGCTCATACCTGATTAAAATAGAGACTGACAATATGTCAATGAGTCAAAAATGGATTAAATATTAGAATCCGCATTCATAATAAAGCTCCATAACTCATTATTAGTAATGGAGCTTTTTCTATTTTATTATTTTTAATATCTCAAGGATAAACAACTCAATCCACCATCCAATTTCTGGAATTCCGACATGTCTAATTCTATGATTTCATAACCTGTTTGCCCAATGACTTCTTTAGCTTTTGGAAATCCCTTTGGTATGATTACCGTATCATTTACCCAGATGCAATTTGCGGCGTAAGACTCCCCTTGCTCAACCTCTAGAATATTAAACTTCTTAAACTCGTCCTTCTCTAAAAACTCTCCACAAGCTACTAGATAATTATTCTCCAAATAAGCTAAACCGGTTTTTAAATGTAGGACCTCTTCCAAAGAAACTAAAGAACCTGTCATCCCATATTTCTCCAGAATAGAAATCATCTGCTTTGCACCATCCTCATTTGTTCTGGCTGACAAACCTATAAAATAGTGATTCTCAACCATCATAATATCACCAGCCTCAACAGTACCCGGAGCTTGAATAAACTCAATATTCTTGTATTCATCCTTCAAAACTTCTTTCATCTCTTCAATCTCTCCCCTCCTGCTTTCGGCCCCAGGATGAGTGATTATTGCGCAATGAGGTGTACACAGGGCAACATCCTCCACAAATGTACTGTCTGGAAAGTTCTCATCAGCTTCCAAAGTAATCACTTCGAGCCCACAGCTCAAAAGAGCGTCTACATAGGCTTCATGTTGTTTTATGGCCAATTGATAATCAGGCTGACCAAGGTTAACAGAACTCAGCCCATTGATCATGCTTTTACTTGGAATTCTTACTATCGCTTTTTGAAACATACCTTCATTATTTTATGTTGGTGAAGTTATAAAATCTTAGGATAAAATGAATGTCTTTTCTACTTTTACAAAAAAAATATGCATGAATAAATACGCCATCATTAGTTTAGTTGTTATCTTTATTGTACTTATCATCTTAAAAGTCAATTTCTTTTGGTTAGCTGTTTTAGCAGTAGCTGCAGCTTATTTTGTCCGAAAACATCTACAATCAGTAAAACAAGAAAATACAAATGAGGAGATTCATAAAGAGGTAGATAAGCTAGATATGCCAAAGGAAAAGACAAACTCAATAGAGGAAGAAAACTAAACCAATATGGATTGAAAGTACCATAGAAGAGCTGTTAATACCCTGTTAAAGGAAAATATTTTTTTAATTCTTTGTAAGGAATTCATTTTCTTTACGACTACAAAGGAAAACCAAAACTATTTTTATGAAAAAAATATTTACAATTTTACTAATTATTACAGCAAGCTTACAACTATCAGCGCAGAATTTCTATTTTGAACCCAGCAATGAATTATCAAAAGTTATTGGTATTTCTAGTTCAAGTTATTTACGTTTGAATATTTTAAGAAATCCAGCTGTTGATACTGTTAGGCTCAAATACGAATTAGTCACTAATACTATCCCTGATGAATGGTACCGTTCATACTGTGATAACCATGGATGTATGTCGAGCCTTCCTGAATATGGTGAAATGTCTCCTCTATTTGATGAGTTCACAAGTTATATTGAGCTATCCTTTGATCCACTATATATAGACGGCTCTGGTGCGGTAGCCTATTATATTTATGAATCTGGTGATTATGATAATGGTCAAACCATGACTTTCAATGTTGAAACAGAAGGTTTTGTTGGAATCGAAGATCGCTTTGCTGAAAGTATATTTATAAGCCCAAATCCTTTCCAGAATTTTATTAATGTAAGCAATGACCAGGATATTCAGGAGTTAAACCTTTACGATATTACCGGCAAACAAATCCAAACAATCTCTACCATAGCTAGCACACAATATACTATGGAAACAAGTCAATTGAATAATGGTATTTATTTGCTTGAAATTATAGATATGTTTGGAAACAAAACAACTCGAAAATTGACAAAGAATTAAATTGAACTGATTTATATTACATAAAAAAAGCTCCTAAATAAGGAGCTTTTTTATGTTTAAGAACAAGCTTTATAATGGATTTGCCATTACCGCTTCTATCTCTTCAATAGTCTTTGGAATTGGTTTTCCTAAAACTCTATATCCAGTCTCTGTAACTAAAATATCATCCTCAATACGAATACCTCCAAAATCTTTATAAGTCTCTACGACATCGTAATTAATAAACTCACTTTGTTTGTTTTCAGCTTTCCATTGGTCGATTAGTGCAGGAATGAAATAACAACCTGGCTCTACTGTTAAAACAATACCAGGTTTTAGTTCTTTTCCTAATCGAAGATAGGCTGTTCCGAAATTCTTACTTCTCACAGTTTTTTCATCATAGCCTACGTTATTTTCTCCTAAACCTTCCATATCATGAACATCTAAGCCCATTTGGTGACCTAAACCATGAGGCATAAACAAAGTATGTGCTTCTGCATCAACAGCT
The DNA here is from genome assembly GCF_013166635.1 of Lentimicrobium sp. S6. Taxonomy (NCBI): domain Bacteria; kingdom Pseudomonadati; phylum Bacteroidota; class Bacteroidia; order Bacteroidales; family Lentimicrobiaceae; genus Lentimicrobium; species Lentimicrobium sp. S6. The sequence continues at coordinate 46,485 of NZ_JABKBZ010000013.1, forward strand.
GCTTGAGCATCCCCTTTCATGATTCCAGCTTTAATTAAACCTTCAACCAATACCCTAGCTGCTAAAAAATGTATTTCTCTATATTCTAAACCTGGTTTAATGGCTTCAATGGCCTTCATATTGGCATCGAGTACAGCTTGATAAACCGCCTTTTGGCGCTCATTGAACTTACCTCCTACTGGAACCGTTCTGGTGATATCACTTGCATAATGCATCGTGGTTTCAGCACCACCATCAGTAACCATCATTTGGCCAACTTCAATAATATTATCGTGATGATGATTATGCAAAGTCTCTCCATGCACACTTAAAATAATTGGGAAAGAAACGGGTCCTCCTTTTGCTAAGGAAATACCTTCGATGGTACCTGCAATTTCTCGTTCAACTCTACCAGCTGTAGCTGCCATTCTCATTGAAGTAGTATGCATTTCGTAGGCAATATCCACCGCTTTCTCAATTTCTGCTACTTCAACATCCTCTTTAATTTCTCTTAACTTAACAACAGCCTTAATCAAGTCTAAGGAAACATAATCGTTAACTGAAAATGGCTTCATTCCTAATAAAGAAGATAATTGTAATTTATGTTCTCCTCTATAAGGTGGAAGGAAGTGTATCTTTCGGCCTTCTTTTATGGCATCATTAAGCACTGTTTCTAAATTGGCTAATGTATTAGAGTTGGATACTCCTACCTTTGCGGATAAATCTTTAATACTTGGCTGAGGTCCCATCCATATGATATCATCAATATCTACATCATTACCAAAAATATAATCTTTATCAGCATCTACATCTATCACTCCAACCAGGTTATAAAGGTCTAAGCCAAAGAAATAAAGGAAATTACTGTCTTGACGAAAAGCATAGGTATTGGCAGGATAGTTAAAACTGGCTTCTTCATTACCAATGAATAATAATAAACCATCCTTAATTTCTGACTTCAATTTTTGACGTCTATTTATATAAGTTTCTTTATCAAATAAATGCATATGTTGTGTTTTTTTTGTTATGATGACGAAATTACAAAAAAAACAAAGTAAAGATATCTTATACCTTCCTAATTTATCCTAAAAAATGCCTATTAGAAATTATTAACTAAAGATGATGTTGAAAAGCAGCAAGCTTCTTCTTATATTTAAATAATACTTACAGCAAAAGTTAATATTGAATATTTAAACCAATTTCCATTTACTTTAACGACTGAATGTTTATGTAATTGGACTTTATATACTTTTCACATTCAATGATTAGGCTATTTAAATTTGAATTTTCATTTTTCAGATCTCGCAAACACAAAACACTTATCACCCTGTATTCCTGCCAATTAACACATGCTGTAGTAATAAAATAACATCATACTAGCCTACTGTAAAACTATTGTATGGTTTATTTTTTTTCAATTAGGAATTAATATTATCTCCTTTGTCCCTGTAAAAAAATCATGAATTAATGTTAAACAAAAACGATTAATATGAGACAAACAACTAACTCTTTAAAGAAATTAAAGCTGCTGATGATAATGTCATTGATGATGTTATCTTCATTTTCCTTTGCTCAATTTGACATATTCATTTGGACTACTGACGGCATGTTACCCATGGCAGATGTAACCGTAGTCCTTGATGGTGAAACTATCGTAACTGAAGGTGGCCCAATGGGTGGTGAGGCTGTTTTTACTAATAAAGCTCCAGGAACATATAACTATACTGCTTCTAAAGATGGATTCATCACTGTTAATGGTTCTGTTACCATTACCGATGCTAATGGCTCCGACTTTGCAGTTATGCTTCCCACTCCTGAAACCTATGATATTTACATCTGGACTAGTGATGGAATGCTGCCCATGGCAGATGTAACCGTAGTCCTTGATGGTGAAACTATCGCAACTGAAGGTGGCCCAATGGGTGGTGAGGCTGTTTTTACTAATAAAGCTCCAGGAACTTATAACTATACTGCTTCTAAAGATGGATTCATCACTGTTAATGGTTCTGTTACTATTACTGATGCTAATGGCTCCGACTTTGCAGTTATGCTTCCCACTCCTGAAACCTATGATATTTACATCTGGACTACTGATGGAATGCTGCCCATGGCAGATGTAACCGTAGTCCTTGATGGTGAAACTATCGTAACTGAAGGTGGCCCAATGGGTGGTGAGGCTGTTTTTACTAATAAAGCTCCAGGAACTTATAACTATACTGCTTCTAAAGATGGATTCATCACTGTTAATGGTTCTGTTACCATTACCGATGCTAATGGCTCCGACTTTGCAGTGATGCTTCCCACTCCTGAAACCTATGATATTTACATCTGGACTACTGATGGAATGCTGCCCATGGCAGATGTAACAGTAGTTCTTGATGGTGAAACTATCGTAACTGAAGGTGGCCCAATGGGTGGTGAGGCTGTTTTTACTAATAAAGCTCCAGGAACTTATAACTATACTGCTTCTAAAGATGGATTCATCACTGTTAATGGTTCTGTTACCATTACTGATGCTAATGGCTCCGACTTTGCAGTTATGCTTCCCACTCCTGAAACCTATGATATTTACATCTGGACTACTGATGGAATGCTGCCCATGGCAGATGTAACCGTAGTTCTTGAGGGTGAAACTATCGTAACTGAAGGTGGCCCAATGGGTGGTGAGGCTGTTTTTACTAATAAAGCTCCAGGAACATATTACTATACTGCTTCTAAAGATGGATTCATCACTGTTAATGGTTCTGTTACTATTACTGACCAAAATGGTTCTGACTTCGCTATTATGCTTCCTGCTCCTCCATCATACTATGCTTTCTTCTGGTGTTCAATTGAAGGAAGCGCTACGGGTGTTGAAGGTATTGATGTAACAATCGATGGTCTTACTGTTAGTTCTAGATTTGATGGTTTAGCACTTTTCGAAGAGCTTATTGGTGGCGATTATGATTATTCTGTTTCTTTTGACGGATATATTACTCAAACTGGTACTATTTCTATTGTGGACCAAAATGTTCAAGAATTCATAAGCCTATCTCCTGTTCCTGTATTTGATGCTTTCTTTTGGTGTTCTGTAGAAGGAAACCCAATGGGTGCTGAAGGGATAGAAATCACTATTGATGGGATAACAGTTGCTTCTGGGTTTGATGGCTTAGCTTTAGTTGAAGGATTAACTGTAGGTGATCACGATTATTCTGCTTCTTTTGATGGATATATTACACAAACCGGTACTATTTCCATTATTGACCAGAATGTTCAGGAATTCATAACTATGATTCCCGCTCCTATGTTTGATGCTTTCTTCTGGTGTTCTGTGGAAGGAAATCCGATGGGAACAGAAGGTATTGATATCACTATTGATGGTGTTACTGTAAGTTCTGGATTTGATGGTTTAGCTTTAGTTGAAGGATTAACTGTAGGTGATCACGATTATTCTGCTTCTTTTGATGGATATATTACACAAACCGGTACTATTTCCATTATTGACCAGAATGTTCAGGAATTCATATCCATGATTCCCGCTCCTATGTTTGATGCTTTCTTCTGGTGTTCTGTGGAAGGAAATCCAATGGGTGCTGAAGGTATCGAAATCACTATAGATGGTGTGACTGTTACTTCTGCATTTGATGGACTTGCTTTATTTGAAGGCCTTTCAATTGGTGACCACGATTATTCTGCTTCTTTTGATGGATATTTTACTCAAACCGGTACCATTTCTATTGTTGACCAGAATGTGGAGCAGTTTATTATTATGATTCCTGTTCCTACTAATTTTGATGCTTTCTTCTGGTGTTCTGTGGAAGGAAATCCAATGGGTGCTGAAGGTATCGAAATCACTATAGATGGTGTGACTGTTACTTCTGCATTTGATGGACTTGCTTTATTTGAAGGCCTTTCTATTGGTGAACACAATTATACAGCTTCTTTTGTTGGATATGAGACACAGACTGGTACCATTTCTATTGTTGACCAGAATGTGGAGCAGTTTATTATTATGATTCCTGTAATTAATACTTATGACATTTTCTTCTGGTGTAATGAAGCTGGTAATCCAATGGGATTAGAAAATGTAGAAGTAACTATCGATGGAGTCACTGTAATTTCAGGATTTGATGGCCTTGCACTATTTGAAGCTTATGAAGCTGGAGAATATGATTATACAGCAGTTTTAGATGGTTATGAGTCTGTTAGTGGTACAGTTTCTCTAATTGATGAAAATGTACAAGAGTTTGTAATATTGAATCCTCTATATACTGTAAACTTCACTGTTGCTGACGGTAGTACTCCCCTTGAAGGTGCTGAAATCACCATTGATGGTTTAACTATGATAACAGATGCTCAAGGTGAAACTAGTTTTGAGAACATGCTAAATGGAACCTATAACTATAGCGTAAGTATGAATGGTTATATGGCTTATGATGATGAATTTATCATAGATGGAGACGATGTATCTATAGATATTAATCTAGTTATCTCTGGCATTCAAAATCCAAACAATTGGATCATTAGCCTATATCCTAATCCATCAACTGGTCAATTCAGTATTACTGGTGCTATAAAATCTGATATTCAAATTTTCAATCAAAATGGAGAACTCATCTTGAGAAAAAAGATTGAAAATAATGACGAAACGATTTTCCTAAACGAACATGCTACTGGTTTATATCATATTATCATCAACAATGGAAACAAAGTGTTTTCAGATAAAGTATTATTGGTGAAGTAAAGTATGTATGGTGAAAAATGCCGCATGATCGAAGTAAAAAAGTCACCTACTTCTGTACACTAAGTGGAGTCGAAGGATACAAGTGATAAATACTGAATAAATAATAGTTTCACAGAATGAGAGAGGGGTCGCAAAGTGCGACTCCTTTTTTATATGCTTACATTTGAGTTAATAATTCAGTTTTCAAAAAATCAATTTCATTGGATTATACATTCGAAAAAAAAGGCTAAATTTGAATGTTTTTGAAAGCAGATTATCATATGAAAAAAATCACATACATCCTCATAATATTTACTGTTCTATTAAACTTACAGGCCATAGGAGATATAAAATCTGACAGCTTATTAATGGAATTAAAAAATGCAAGAAAGAATAAAGAAAAATCCATCCTCCTTAATAATCTCTCTCAATCCTTTAAGAACACGCATATTGATTCCGCAGTATTCTATGCCAAAGAAGGATATAACTATGCACAGGGAATCAACTATCAACTAGGAATAGCAGAGAATGCAGCCAGTTTGGGTGATTATTACGTTATTTACGATAGCCTATCAAAAGCAAGAAGTTTTTACAGTATTGCCAGCGACTATTTCCAGGACTTAGAAATGGACTTTGACTATGCACAAGTAAGCATGGTTATCGGAAATATCTTTCTTTCTCAGGGAAATCATTCAGAGGCCTTATTTTATTACCATAGAAGCCAAATAATAAGTGAAGAGTTTGATTTTATTGATATCCTGCCTCATATTTATAATAATACTGGAATTATTTATAATGATTTAGAAGAAAAAGATAAGGCCCTCTCCTATTATTTAAAAGCTTATGAGGGATTTAAAGAGATTAACCTAAAAGAGTATCTAGCACATACAGTAAGTAATATTGCCAATATCTATTACCAAGAAGGAAATGATAGTTTGGCTATGGAATACTATTCTGAGGCATTATCTATGTTCAAAGAAACCAATAACTTGGTAGATGCAGCTATTGTATTAACTGAATTGGGACAATATGAAATATTAAAGAAAAACTACCAAAAAGCTTTACATTATTATAACGAAGCCTACGATTTAATCTATCATCAAGAATCAGACTACCTAGGCCCAAGATCGAGATCCATGGTGATGATATTAGGAAACTTAGGTCGGGTTCATTTCTATTTAGGAAATAAGGAAAAAGCCAAAAAGAATTTAAAGGAATCCTTAAAAATGGCTATACAAAATCATTATGCCGATTGGATAGAAGCAAGCACATTTGAGTTATCCAAGATTTATGAAAGCGAAGGTCAGTATGCAAAAGCACTTGATTATTTCAAAACCTATGAACAATATGGAGACAGTATCCTAAACGAAAACAGCATCAAAAGAATCACTCAATTGGAAATGCAATTCGATTTCGATAAAAAAATGAAAGAAATTGAATTAGAGGATGCTATTAAAGAAGCTGAACAGCAGAGAAAAGAACTCATATATATCTTGTTAATTGGTCTAGGTATTTTTGTGGCCATTATAGCCTTTCTCCTTTTTGCCAACCAGAGAAATAAAACCGCCAAAGTAGAGCTCAAGAGATCTAACTTAAAATTGGAGCATGACAAGTTGCAACAAGAATTAGAACATAAAAATAAAGAACTGGCTACCAATGTCATGTACCTCCTTAGTAAAAATGAGTTTATTACCAACACTGCAGAAAAGCTGACTCAAGCCAAACTTAACTTCAAAAAAGAAAATCAAAAAATCATTCAAGACGTTATTCGCGATTTATTGATGAACTCCTCTAAAGACGTTTGGAAAGAATTTGAAGTCAGATTCCAGGAAGTACATTCCGATTTTTATAATAATCTAAATGAGAAATACCCAGACCTCACTCCTAATGAAAAGAAAATCTGTGCCTTTCTCAGACTCAATATGTCCACCAAAGATATTTCTGCCATCACCTATCAAAGTGTGAGAAGTATTAATATGGCGCGCTTTCGTCTTCGCAAGAAAATGGAATTAGAAACTGATGAGAATCTGGTTTCTATTTTGTCGCAGATTTAATTAAATCTCTGTTTCGAATGCTCCTCCTTTTATTTTAGTACTAGAATAAATATCTCAATACAATCAAAACGACTCCAACGCTTTATTTAACTTCTCAGGCTAGTGTCATTTCACCGGAGTATGATGTAAAATAGGTTCTTTAATTGTAAACCAGAGGAGAATTAGATTTCTAATGACACTTTAATTGATTCCAATTCTATATAAATGAATTTTCATAGGATTACACTTTGGTTTCACATCATATTTTATGGTAAAGATAAATTGAAAAGGCAGACTTTCATCTATTCTAATTTCCCAAAACCTGTTTTAAATTGTTTCTATGAGAATCTAACCATTTTCCAACAACACAACAAGTACCACTAATTATCAATATCTTAAGACTATTGTGAAACAATTATTACTCTTTTTAAATGCTTAGTAAATACTTTATAACCTCTTAAATGACAGCCGTCACCATTTCTTGTACTAATATTGCTCCATCGGAATAATACGGTAAAAGGAATTTAAAATTCTTCGATAATAAAGAAATTACAATGAATGAAAAGCATCCAAACGGAAAGCTAAAACATTTAAAGAATACACAAACAATACTTTTTTTTTGAAAAATGTCAAATTAAAACAAACAAAATGAAAAACTATCTATTAATTTTAGGATTAGCTTTATTTTTGAATCAACTATCGGCCCAAACAACTGCGGTAAACGAAAGTTTTGAAACGTGGCCTCCTTCAGATTGGAGTGAATATATGTATGAAGTTGGAGGTTGGGAAGGATCAATCCTATGGGGTTCTAACCAAGGATATGGTGGAGGAAACTGTGCCAAACATAAAATCAACAACGATGCCACTGACGATTGGTTAGTAAGTCCACAAGTAGATATCATCAGTGATAATTACGAATTAAATTTCTTCGAACAATCCACTGACTTAGTATATTACACCTATCAAGGCATCTATATTTCTACTGGAAGCGGCGATCCTGAAGATGGTGATTTTGTAGAACTTGCTGAAAGTCTTCAAGTAGAAAGTACTTGGGTAGAACATAGCATTGATTTAAGTGCATATAATGGGGAATCCATCTATATTGCTTTTGTTTATCAGGGAGCTACAGATTGTTGGACGCATTGGGATATCGATGAGGTGACCATCGCTCCTAGTGATTTAATCGATGGTGCCTTAACTGAAATACTAAATCCTGTTGGAATCAACCCTAGCCCAAGCACTGAAAATGCGACCCTTAAACTTCATAATTTTGGTTCAGATAATATAACTAGTGCCAGTATAGAATGGAGTATCAATAGTATTGCACAAACACCATATACTTTAAATGGTGTCAGTATCGCTCCAGGCGAAGAAATCAATGTAAATATAGGTTCTTATAACTTTGCTAGTTCTGGAGATTATCAAATAGATGCTACTTTGCTATTAGATGGTGATATCAACCTTCCTAATAATGAAATTACTGGAATGTATTATGTATCCGATCCTAAAGATGCCAAAATCACAAATATTAAGCCTAATGGATACTTACCCAGCGCTGGAGAACAAGAAGTAATCGTATCCTTAATAAATAATGGTGACTTTTTGATAGATGATTTTGCTATTGCATGGAGTGTAAATGAAGTTGAACAAACTTCCTACGAAGCGACTGGTTTAGGTTTAGCACCTGGTGAAGAAGCTCATATTAGCATTGGAAACTATTCTTTTGCAGATGGTATCAATAATCTATTCGCTCAAATCAACTTAAGTGCTGATGACGATCTCACTAATAATTCAATGACAAGCTATGTAGCTGTTAACATGCTATGGGAGAGCTTTGAAAGTGATATGTTCCCACCAGAAATGTGGTCAGCAGATGACTATCCTTTAAAAGACTACTTTTATCCACAACCACATGGTCCAAATTATTATGTAGCCATGACAGACAATAATATGTTTGGAGCCATTTCGGATACCCTATATACTCCCCTTCTGAATATTGAGGATGGTGATGTATTTAGCTTTTGGGTAAACAATAGCGCCTATTTCACAAATAGTGATGTGCTTATTTGGAAAGATGGAAGTACAGGTGAAGTTCATCTCATTGGTGAAATTGAATCAATATTAGAGGATTGGACTGAAGTAACTATGGATATCTCTACTGCATCTGGTATTAATTATATTGGTGTAGTAAATGAAATGCCAAGTAGTTTTGGAACCAGCTCCTATGATTTATTTACTTCTACAGCTAATGTTCATCATTTCGATAATGACTTAGGTATTAAAGGTCTTGACTTTGAATACTTAGCTAAACAAGATGAAGAGCATGTTTTTAATGTAAATTTAAGAAACTATGGACTAAATACCATTAATGGAAGCGATTACAGTGTTCAAATCATAAGTGAAGCTGGAGATATCATAGCAGAAGAAACAGGAATAAACCTAGATTCTTGGGAAGAAGCAAACATTATCGTTCCTCATACTTTTACCAGTATCACCGATATGAAAGTCTATGCTAAAATCGTTTTCAGTGCAGATGAATATCTTGAAAACAATAAATCAACAAAGCATGGTGTATATGTAGTTCCAGCTGATTATCAAGCTTATGATATTGGACAAGCCGACGATGTAAATTTAAATATCCCATTCAATACCGGTGGTGATACATGGACACTTGGATCTGATGATATTTCTCAAATTCTTTATTATGATGAAGAACTTGGTGGAACAGGTTTCCTTTATGGAATTACATTATATTATCATGAATTACACGGAGTTGGCCAAAACCTCCCCCTTGATGTTTGGATAAAACAAACCAATTTAGAGAACCTAGAAGGTGGATGGATTCCTATAGAAGAAATGCAAATGGTTTTTAATGATAGCATAGAAGTATTTCCAGGACATAATTCTGTTTATATTCCTTTTGATGAACCTATTCTAATCACCGATAATAATAATGTGGCTATTCAGTTCTATCAGTATAATCCCAGTTGGCCATCAACAGCATGTAGATTTTACGCAAGTATTATTCCTGAAGGCCCTATTCGCTCTATACGATTAAACGATGTATACGAACTCGATCCTTATGATTTACCAGATTATTTTGGAAGCCATTCTGATCATCCATTTACTACCTTCATATTCCAAAACATTAATGAGACAGGTGATCTTAATGGTATGGTCAGCAATGAATCCAGCGAAAGCATTGAAAACGCATTGATTAGCGTTATAGAAGCAAATACAGAAACTTATACCAACAGTACTGGCCATTATAACTTTGCCGATTTAGCTTATACAGATTATACTATTACAGCCGAAGCTTTAGGTTATTATGATCAATCTCAAGAAATTAGTCTTGACGCTCCAGAAGTCACAGCCGACTTTACCATGATAGCACTACCTATTATCAACATTAATGGCCAAGTATTTGGCAGCAATGCACCAAGTATCCCATTAGAAAACGTTCTAGCACAGTTAAATGGATATGAATTCCTCTCTACCAATACCAATACTGATGGGCAGTTTAATTTTGAATCTGTTTATGGTGCTCACAACTACACGCTTAGTCTTCAATTAACAGGTTATGATGAGTATATCGTAGAAATAGAAGCTTTGGAAGAAAACATTGATTTAGGAGAGATTATTTTAACTGAAAGCAAATTAATTCCTTTCAATGTATATACTGTTGCAGGTTCCAATACTGCTTCTATAGAATGGGAACAACCTATTGATGCAGAAAGCATAAAACTTCAGAACGACAATAATACAGTGAGTTATAGTTTGACTAACGAACCTTATGAGGATGTTAGACTTGGTAATTACTTCGAAAACAACGAACTCATCACCATTACATCTGTGGAGATTCAATTCGATATTTATGATAATGCCACAGACTTGGTAAGTATTGATATTTTAGATGAATATGGTGAACTTTTAATTTCAAGCGCCAGCTTTCTTACTTATAACGATACCATTTTAACAGTGGACATCCCTAACCTCTCCATTGAATCAGACTTTTATGCCATGCTACATTGGAAAGATAATGAACTAAGTACTGATGCTCTTGCAATAGATTATAGCGAATCTGTTCCAAACAGTGCCTATATTCAATATCCAAATTCCGATCCTCAGCTATTATCTGACTTCTTAGGAATGCCAGTAGTTTCTGCCTTAATTAGAGTGAATTCCTTACAAATGTCAGAAGGAAAATCAGCTAATGAAGTTGTTTCATATAATATATACAAAGGACCATCACACGAAATTCATATCGCGCCATGGGAATGGGAAGCTCTAAACGCAGAACCAATTACCGATCTTTACTTTATAGATTATAATTGGGGTTCAACAGGTTCTAATACTTTTTCTTATGCTATTGAAGCCATCTATACAGAAGGAAATTCAGAGTTTTGCTTTTCAAATTTTGTTGAAGTAATAACCGCTACTGATGATATAGAGAATATGAGCTATAGTATTTATCCTAATCCAACTAGCGATTTAATTTACTTAGAAGGATTAGAATCAGAAACTATTTTTATCTATAATCTTCAAGGAATATTATTGCATGAGCAAAAAATAGACTCCGAATTAGAGCAAATATCATTACAACATTTAAGTATTGGGGAATACTTAATTCAAATTGGGCAGAATAGAACGACTCATAAAATTATGATTCATAAATAATTCATCATGATGGCCAATACTTTAATCTAAAAACTTAAAGTATTGGCCTTTTTTTTAACAAAAGCAATATAATACTAGATAACAACACCATACAAGCTACATGAAGCTTTTTTTATCTAGCAAAAATATCAATGTAATAGTTTTGTAGCCAGCAAAAAGGGCAATAAGAACCATTAGACCTATATCATTGCAAAATCAATATTAAAAGAATGACCAGACGAAACAAAGATACAGATGAGGTTGAAATTCTGATCAAAAGAAAGAAAAACGAAAACGAAGCTTTAAGAAAAATATTAAAAAAACTTGAAGACAATCAACCAAAGAAGAAGACTAAAAATAATTCCTAAAACGAAAAGCTCATGAGAAAAACCTTTTACATTATAATTCTATTTATTCTAGGCTTTCACCAATTATTTGCCCAAACCAACCTAACTGAAGCAGGGGATTTTGAAGTTACCGATTTAGATGGAAACGACATTCACCTATTCGACTTATTAGATAATCAGGGGAAGTATGTCTTGATAGATTTCTACTTTACTACTTGTGTACCCTGTCAAGGAGCAGTACCTAAAGTAAGCGAAGCATACGAGTATTTTGGTTGTGGTGAGTTCGATATAGAATTTATAGCCATGGATTATGGAAATACAGATGAGCAATGTCATGAGTTTGATGAAGAATTCGGAGTAGCATACCCATCGGTAAGCGGAGTAGAAGGAGGAGGAACCGCCGTTTGTGAAGCTTATGGCATCCCTGTTTATCCTACTTTTGTACTTATAGCCCCCGATCATAGTATATTAGAGCAGAATATATGGCCTATTCCTACAGCGGAGTCTTTGATAGAAGTTTTAGAAGGCTATGGTATCAATCAAAACTTTTGTGCCTTAGAAGCCGACTTCATTGCTTATAATAACGATATATGTGCTGAAAACTATATGCTCTTCCATGATAGGTCTTTAGGTGAAATCACTAACTGGGAGTGGACCTTTGAAGGTGGCTACCCTCCCACTTCCAGTGAAGAAAATCCGATGATTTATTTCCCTGACCCTGGTAATTTTGATGTGAGCTTGACGGTTTCAAACGCCGATAGTGAAATTACCTATACCCAAGAAGAATTAGCCAGAGTACATAATTGTATGGGAACAGCATCCATGGCGGCATCAAACCTCACCATTTCTCCAAACCCCTCTTCTGGAATATTTCAAGTTAAATGGGCTCAAAAAGAAAGCTATGATATTACCCTAACTGACTTAAAAGGGAAAATACTTTATCAAGAATCCTCCATTCATAATAATCATAATTTAGATATTAGTCATTTAAAGAATGGAGTATATCTACTTAAACTAAACTCGATCCATCATAATGAAAAACATAAAATAATAATTAGGTAGAATTTTTCAATGGAGTGTGTATTTAACCAACATTTAAACTTTAAGTTTAATGTTGGTTTTTTAATGGGTAGATTTATACTATATTTAACCAATCCCCTTGAAGCATATAAGTTGATAATAAAAGTACTTTTAACCCTATAAAACGTATGAGGTATCCGCTATCAGTTAATGGTTCTATTAACCATTAGGAAATATTTTCAAAAACTTCGTGTGCAAAGACTTTTCTATATATAATTCTAAACCAGTTACAGGATGAACAAAACGTAAGGAGGAGGCATGCAAAAACAAGCCATTGCCTTTAGAAATCAAACCTTCTGCTCCGTATTTAAGGTCGCCAAAGATGGGGTTTCCCATTTCTGCCATATGAATGCGAAGCTGATGTCTGCGGCCAGTATGAGGACTGAGTTGGACAAGGTTAAGAAAACCGTATTTGGGAGATTCTAAACTTGATAGTACTTGATACGTAGACTTACTTACCTTATTTTCTATCTCCGATTCACAGACTCCCTCCTGATCCATTTTGCCAATGGTGACCGCATGATATATCTTCCGAACCTGACGTTCCTCAAAAAGATGATTGAGGAGGATGACCATTTTTTTGGTCTTACCAATCAACAAAACGCCGCTGGTAGGATAATCCAATCGGTGGATGGGTTCAGGAAATTCTAATGCCCCTTCTTTATTGCTTTTTGTCAAATTCGATGACAAAGTATTTTCCAAAGTCCACTTTTTATTCCCACTGACCAATATACCTGCCGGCTTGTTAACTACTGCCAAGTACTCATCCTCAAATAATACTTCTAATTTGAGATCTATAGTCGGCTTTATTTTGTGATTAGCATCCTTAAAAATTTCAATTTGTTCACCTCCTGATACATAATCAGCAGTATATGCCTGTCGACCATCAAGATGAACCAAACCATTTGTTATAGCATTTTTAAAAGCTTTGCGAGAAGATACTTGCTGGAACATTCCAGCAGGTAAATCTGAAAGCCTTAGTTTATCCTCCAACTTAGGAAGTCTTTTTGATTCAACGAGCTCAAGCATATTATACTATCCTTATCACATTTGGATCTGTAGCATGATCTAATAAAGTCCTTTTTACTCTGTCTTGCCAAAGAACTTTAAACTCCTTTACATCAGTTTCACTTGCCTGCTTCATCATGATTTTTTGCATCAATGGCATTTGTTTATCATCAGGTGGTATGGGATGATAAACCAAGTCAACAAATTCTCCATTATCTATTCTTTCAAATCGGAAAGCACCTTTAATATCAGCACCAAACTCCATTAAGGAATGACGAACAAAATTTCCGCCAATGCCTTTGAATCCACTTATTTCTGTAGCTCCAGTAATTTGTGAGAAAGTATTTGACATCACTCCCATTACTCCTTCTTCTATATCTCCTTTAATAGATATTTTGATTCCACCTCTTTGAGGCATTTCATTTTTATAAAGAGCCTTTAAAGCAGTTTGTGTTATTAAATAGGCTCCAGCCATGGTCGCACAGGAGTGTCCAGCACTTTTCACCACATCTAAATAAGAGAATTCTATAATACCCTCCTCAAAAGCACCTAAAAAATCGGATAAAGGATCGTATAATTTAATGGTTTCTACTTGATTATAAAATTCAGGATATTTCATGTTTTTGTTTTCAAAGGTAGAAAAAGCATTGATTATGTAGACCTAGTGATTTGATTTGTGATTTATTTGTGATGGAATTGCTGGAAGCATGAAGTGCGAAGCTCGGAGTTTTAAACCATGATTTTAACAAAACAGCCTAAATTTAAAATCTTAATACTTTTCTAATATAATTTGATGATAAGTCAAAAGCAATTTCTCATCATTCTCTGAATCCGTCAAATACTGTAAACATCCTTTTGTCTTTTGTATAGCTTCCTCTTTATAGCTTGGATATTTCCCAACGAGTTGAATTATGGTTTGAATATATAATCTATTTGCTTTTACACTTTGGGGATTCGATTTTAAAACTAAATCCAAGTCTTTCTTTGCAGACACAAAATCGCCACTTGCATATAGATACTCCGCATTATCGAGCAGGTAATTAGTGTTTTCGTAGATTTGATTCCTTAATTTTTCTTTTTGATTAATTGTCCTAGAAATCATTTCATCTTTTCTGCTGAAATAATACAAGCCAATTACAAGGCCAATAGAAGCAATTAACAAAAAGAAGAAAAATGGCTGCAGACTACTTTTAAACCATTTCAATTTAGGTTGAGGTTTAAATTCCCTGTGTTCATTTTCAATACCGACATTGGTGGTCCTTTTTGTGGAATACATTTCATTTGGTTTCTTTCTAAAAACCCATTTTGTTGGAGGCATGGAAAATCCAGACATATAATTATCTTTTTAGCTATTCAAAAATAATACAAATTTTATTAAAATAGGGGAATACATTCGTTAACAAGAACGAATTCATTTGCCCATGTTCCAACCTAAATCCTTAAACTCTTTATTAACAATAGTTCCTTGAAAAATTAGACTCGATTAAGCTATAATTTTGTTACCTTTGCAGCCCTAAATTAGAAATTATTACAAACATGATAAAGATCACATTACCTGATAATTCGGTAAAAGAAATGCCCGACGGTAGTACAAGTCACGATGTGGCTCTTACTATCAGCGAAGGCTTAGCACGTAACGTACTAGCTGCCAAAGTAAACGGACTAGTTCAAGATGCCTCAAGACCACTAAACGATAATGACTCTCTACAACTACTCACGTGGACTGATGATGAAGGAAAAGCGGCCATGTGGCACTCTTCTGCTCACTTAATGGCTGAAGCTATAGAAATTCTTTATCCTGGAGTGAAATTCGGAATTGGACCTGATATTGAGAATGGATTTTATTATGATGTAGATTTTGGTGAAAAAGTTGTTTCTGAAAAAGACCTCGAGAAAATCGAGCAAAAGATGAAAGAACTGGTGAAGCAAAAACAAACCTATGATAGAAAAGAAGTTTCTAAAGCAGAAGCTCTTAAATATTTTGAGGAAAAAGGTGACGAATACAAATTAGAGTTGATTAACGATTTGGAAGATGGTGAAATCACTTTCTATCAAACTGGTGAATTTACTGACCTTTGCCGTGGACCTCACTTGATAAACACCTCTCCTATTAAAGCCATTAAATTGCTTAAGATTGCTGGTGCATACTGGCGCGGTGATGAGAAAAGAAAGATGTTAACTCGTATTTATGGTATCACCTTTACTAAGAAAGCTGAGTTGAAGGAACACTTGGAATTATTAGAGGAAGCTAAAAAACGAGATCACCGTAAGCTAGGAAAAGAATTAGAGCTATTTGCTTTTTCTGAAAAAGTAGGAAAAGGTCTTCCATTATGGTTACCTAAAGGTGCCATGCTAAGAGAACGCCTAGAGAATTTCTTAAAGAAGGTTCAAAAGCGTTATGGATACCAACCTGTAATTACACCTCATATTGGTCAGAAAGAGCTTTATGTTACTTCTGGGCACTACGCTAAATATGGTGAAGATAGCTTCCAACCGATAAAGACTCCAGTTGATAACGAAGAGTTTTTATTGAAGCCTATGAATTGTCCTCACCATTGTGAGATTTTCAAAACAGCACCTCGCTCTTATAAAGATCTTCCTATTCGTTTTGCTGAATTTGGTACCGTATATCGTTATGAGCAAAGTGGAGAACTTCATGGTTTAACAAGAGTAAGAGGATTTACTCAGGATGATGCACATATTTTCTGTATGCCTGAGCAAGTAAAAGATGAATTTAAAAAAGTAATGGATATCATTGAAATGATTTTTAAAGCTTTAGACTTTAAAGACTATTTAGTACAGATTTCATTACGAGATCAAGATAATAAAGAAAAGTATATTGGTTCTGAAGAAAACTGGGAATATGCTGAAAATGCAATTCGCGAAGTAGCCGAAGAAAGAGGGATTCCTGCCGTAGTTGAATATGGTGAAGCCGCTTTTTATGGTCCTAAGATGGACTTTATGGTGAAGGATGCATTGGGTAGAAAATGGCAGTTGGGAACCATCCAAGTAGATTATAACTTACCTGAGCGTTTTGAGTTGGAATATGTAGGTTCAGATAATGAAAAACATAGACCTGTGATGATTCACAGAGCTCCTTTTGGTTCTATGGAGCGTTTTGTAGCTGTTTTGATTGAACATTGTGGTGGAAATTTCCCACTTTGGTTAACTCCAGAGCAATTGACAATTTTACCAATCAGCGATAAATATCAAAAATATGCTGAAAAAGTTTTTAATCTCATGGAAAATGCCGAAATTCGCGCCCAAATTGACACTCGAAGTGAAAAAATGGGTCGGAAGATTCGTGACGCCGAAATGAGTAAAATACCTTATATGCTGGTAGTTGGAGAAAAAGAAGAGGAAACAGGTACTGTTTCTGTTCGAAGACACGGTGAAGGTGATTTAGGAACTTTTAAAGTAGAAGAGCTCATTGAGATGATTCAGAAAGAAGTGGAAGAAATAACTAAGTTTAATTAATATAGGAGATATTAGCCATAGCAAAAAAATTCTATCGTGGTAGAAGAAACAGAGGTTCATACCAAAAGCCACAAAATGCACATCAGATAAATCATTATATCTCTGCTCCTGTAGTAAGGATGGTAGGGGAAAATATTGAACCTGGGATTTATAATCTAAGAGAAGCTCTAGATCTTGCTGAAAAACAAGGACTCGATTTGGTGGAGATTTCTCCAACTGCGAATCCTCCAGTTTGTAAAGTGATAGATTATAAGAAGTTTCTTTACGACCAGAAGAAAAAGCAAAAAGAAATAAAAGCAAAAACTGCCAAAGTAGTTGTGAAAGAAATCAGATTAGGTCCTCATACAGATGAGCACGATTTCAACTTCAAACTAAAACACGCGGAAAAGTTTTTAGAGGAAGGTGCTAAGGTTAAAGTAGATGTATTCTTCAAAGGAAGAAATATCATCTATAAGGATCAGGGAGAATTGCAATTATTAAAGTTCGCACAAGCTTTGGAAGAGTTTGGCAAGGTTGAAAACCTTCCTAAATTAGAAGGAAAGCGAATGATAATGATGATTGCCCCTAAGAAAAAGAAATAAGTAATCTTATTTATATAGTGGCTGTTGCCACAGAAATGCATTATTATTAATAAATAAATTGTAGACTAATGCCAAAAATGAAAACTAAATCCGGTGCCAAAAAAAGGTTCACCTTTACCGGATCAGGTAAAATTAAGAGAAAGCATGCTTATAAAAGCCACATCTTAACTAAGAAAACCAAGAAGCAAAAGCGTAATTTAACTTATGCTGCAATGGTTGAACCATGTGATGTGCCTAATATTAAGTTAATGCTTTGTAAGTAAAAATTAAGTTTTAAAAACTATTGATTTAGCCTTTAAGATTCTAATGGAACGCTAAATCGAAAAAAATTAAAGAAATGCCAAGATCAGTAAATGTAGTTGCGGCTAGAACAAGACGCAAGAAGATTATGAGCCGTGTCAAAGGACAATTCGGCCGTAGAAAAAATGTTTGGACAGTAGCTAAAAACGCCTATGAAAAAGGTTTAGTATATGCCTACCGCGACAGAAAAGCTAAGAAAGCTAATTTCAGACAATTATGGATTGCACGTATCAACGCTGCAGCACGCATACATGGTATGTCGTACTCAGTATTTATGGGTAAAATCCATAAAAAAGGAATTGAATTGAATCGTAAAGCATTAGCCGATTTGGCAATGAATAACGAGGCTGCTTTCAAAGCCATTGTAGACGCTATTAAATAGTAGCTACTTATATGATAAAACCAGTTTCCTTTTGGAAACTGGTTTTTTTTGTGCCTGATATATTTTAGATTTTCATTAGGTTCTACCCATTATAATTGCTATGTATGAGCAACTATAAAATCCTAATTAAAACAAAAAATCCCCAAACCAATAATAATTTGAGGATTCTCCATATTTTAATTTCAGTTTATAACTTCATAAACTTCTGACTTATAATACTAGATTCGGTTTGAATTTGAAGAATATAAATTCCTTCTTCCAAATTATTTACAGGAATAACGCCTTCGTAGGTATTGGTAACAGAATAACTAGATTTTCTGAATACCTCTCTACCATTAATGTCTAGCACTTTTAACTCTAGACTTCCTTTTGCTCCACTTTGGAGGAGGACAAGCAATTGATCTTGTGCTGGATTTGGATACAGGGTTAAGGAGCTATTTGAACTCATTGGACTGTTACTAATTCCAGTACCTAATTCTGGATTCTCTAGTTCAACCGTTGTAAATAAGAAATACCCTCCTCTATCTAATGTGGTAGCCCATTTTAAATCAGCACCGATAGTGATGGTTTGATCATCGAAATAATTATACCAAGTTCCGCTATTTGGGAAATCGATTTCTACTTCCTTATTTACCACATCAAAATTTCCAACAGCTACTACATTCATATCATCATGCAATAAGGTTACGGTTTTAATGGCTCCATAAACATCAATCTCATAATTGGTGGTTTCCCAAGCATCCTGCTCAGTCTTCAGCTTATTTAAAGCAGCTGTAATATCGTGAAGATACATTCTTTGCCAATCTTCTTGGTATTCCCATTTTGGTGGTTTTGGAGTTAACCTATCGTTATCATTTCCACTTGGCCAATTGATAGAATAATCATAACCTAGCTCACTAAATTGCCAATACATTTTAGGACCTGGAATGATGGTATGAAACAGGGTTGACAAACCAATTCTTCTTAATCCAGTACCTAAGTTAGTAATATCGTAATCTCCATTACTATTTCCCCAAGTAAGGTTGTAATGCATCTGACGATCTTCATCGTGACTTTCCATATAAGATACTACATGAGGATCATTCCAAGTTCTTCTTTGATAAGAAGACCAACTTAAGTCAGATTTCCCGCTTGAGTTATAACCCATATTAGCTTCTTTGAAGTTATTATTCATATTTCCCCATAATAAGATACCATTATTAGCTAAAACTTTTTCCTCTGAGTTATCTGCTAAATGTTCAAAAATAACATAAGCATCGTCATCTACTTCCCAAATTTTATTGGCCATTCTTTCAAGAATTTCTATTCTACTGGCATCATATACCCAACCATCACCTGAAGTATTAGTAAAACCTTTTGTGAAGTCAAAACGGAATCCATCCACTTTATATTCGCTAATCCAATAAGAATTCACACTATCCACAAAAGCTTCTGTAAAAGGACTTTCGTGATTATAATCATACCCCCAACTATAAGAAGTATTAGGAGATTGCACATTAAACCATGGGTTATTAGCAGCAGGGCGGTTATTGATTCCATCCCAATACATCAACACTTGAGGATTTTGTCCGTAAGAATGATTTAAAACCATATCGATAACGACAGCAATTCCATTGGCATGACAAAGATCAATAAACTCCTTCAGTTTATTTTTAGTTCCATAATACTTATCTACGGCAAAATAGAAAGAAGGATTATATCCCCAAGAGCTATTGCCTT
The DNA here is from genome assembly GCF_013166635.1 of Lentimicrobium sp. S6. Taxonomy (NCBI): domain Bacteria; kingdom Pseudomonadati; phylum Bacteroidota; class Bacteroidia; order Bacteroidales; family Lentimicrobiaceae; genus Lentimicrobium; species Lentimicrobium sp. S6. Next base: position 66,749 of record NZ_JABKBZ010000013.1, read on the forward strand.
CGAATTCATTAATGGGCATTAATTCAATCACATTGACGCCCATATTTTTATAATAAGAAAGTGTATCAATCATAAATTGATAATTATGGTTTGCATGGATATCGCGAATTAAGATTTCTTGAATCACCATATCAGTAACCTTAGGTGCTTGGAAATTTTCTACATTCCACTGGTATTCTTCTTGTCCTGTCATCAAAACAGAGGCAATACCGCTTGCTTTTCCTGTTGGATATTCTGGCATATTAGGGAAAGTATTTTCATCGATATATTGGTCATTCCAAGGATCAGAGATTTGCTCTGAATATACATCTGCCACTTTCAATTCTCCATCTATATAATACTGATAAATATAAGCTTGGCCAGGTGTTAAACCATCAATTTGTACCCAAAACCGCTCTCCACCAGGAGTTTTCTTCATGAATACCTCATCACTCACTTCCCAATTACTAAAATCGCCAATGGCAAAGGCATATTCTTTACCAGGTGCTAGTAGACTCAAAATAACAGAGTTATCGCTTAAATAATTAACTCCGTCATTCATACCAGCAGGCAGTTCTTCAACAGTAACCTCCCCTTTCACAAAAATATAAGCGGAATCGACTACCATATCTGCACCAGAGTAAGCTTCAACTTTAAATGTAGTTTTACCATCAACTGTTGCTGTATAATCATAAGTAAACCCTTCTGGATCGAACTCAGCAATTAAATTATCATTAATATAGAACTTAGTATAATCGGCATCGGTTCCATTTGCAATTACTTGAATAGTTTCATTTAAATTGATGATGGTTCCATTAATTGGAGATTCAATATCTACATTTAATCCTGCTTCATAAACATCTGTAAAAATATCTAAATCACCATCATCTTTTCCTGTTTGACTTCCATCGCTATTACGAAAAACCAAAGCTATTTGGAGGATAGCTTCTCCTTCTGGTACGCCATAATATTCACGAATTGATGGGCCAATATCTAAAGTATAGATATCATCAGAAATACGAGTAAGTTTGGCTTTATCGGTATTTTCACCCCAACCAGCAACTACATATTTCCAATCACCTCCAGAAGTGCTATTCTCAGTTATTACACCTGTATGAGCCCAGATATCTCCAGTATAGCCCATTAATCCCTGGCTCCCCTCAGCAGCATTGAAAGTAATAATAACTTGTTGATTTTCCTGGGGAAAAGCAGGATTGGTAGTAACTACTTGAGCAAATAGCCCAAATGACACCAAAAATGCCATTAGAAGTACTGATAATTTTTTAAACATCTGATTTTTTTTTGTATGAATCACAAAAGTAACTAAATAAAGATGTGATTATTGCAATGTTAGACTAAAAAAGAACCGCAAACGTTTGTTGTAAATAAATAATTGTAGACCACAAAATTCCTTATGAAAAAAGAGATTCCCCAATGGAAATCTCTAAAATATATAATTGATGATTTAGGTTTTCTTTTAACTACAGCCGCCTTCTACTTCTTTCTTCTTACGTTTTATAATTTTTTTCTCTTTTTTTGGTGCAGGGGTAGAAGAATTGATTTGTTTTTCAAATTCTTTATCGGTTGGTGTATTTCCTTTAATCAAAGGAAAATCACTTACTTTCTTCGATTTCTCAAAAACGGGTTTCCCATTGGCTTCCAAAATATGATACATAAAGCTATTGGCACCCATGGGCATTGTGAAAGCATTATACCCCAGTAGCCTTAAATATGCCATCACAAAAGAAGCCGTTTGTCCAGTATAATCGTAAACTAAAATCTTTTTATTATTCGATGGCAGCGTGTTTAGTAAGTCTTCTTTGTTTAAAGATTGTTTTGGTTCATAATGAAATGCACCTGGTATATGACCTTGATCGTAGATTTCCTTTGGCATATAGGCTATGATGTGAAACTCATCTAACTCCTTAAACACTCTGTCTGCTTTTATCATCAACCTATTTGTTGGCGTATTGAATAGAGTGATTCCTCTAGCATTCAATATTTCAGCTCCACAGGATTGACCTGTTTTAATTTGAGGAAAAGGATAGGTTCTTGATAAAGCATTTTCCTTTATTTCTAGCTTATTTGCATATTTATTTGATACTCTATCACTCCAATAATCAATACTCGGATTCCAAGATGACATTCCATAGCTCATAGAATAAGCATTACTATAACCTAACAAACGAAGCACTCCAGTTACATAGGCTGATGTTTGTCCATTCTTACAAACAATCACTAATCTGTCATAAGCTGAAGCTGCAACCGTTTTGGTTAGATAATCCATCAAATTTGGAATATCGATATTAACAGCTCCATTAATATGTCCGCCTCTATAGTCCTCATTATTTCGGATATCTATAATAAAATAGCTATTTAAATTTTCGAAGACATCCTCAGCATTTATTAAACTAGGGAAAGTTGGTGAATTGATATAATCTCCTGAATTTCCCATAAAAGTGAGGAGAGCTTCAATTTCAGGTATATCTATTCTACCTTCAGGAACTTCTTTCAAACCATGACCTGGCTCGTATTTTTGCTGACAAGAACTAAGTCCTAGACTTAAAAGAAGTGCTATAATGATGATATATTTCGAATTATTCATTTACTTAATTTTTGTGTATTAGTTTAAATCTGGACATTCTTCATCAAAATCCTTAACCACTTTGTTAGGATTCTTCACAATGACTTGAGGAGCAGAAATACTATCCTGAACTGGCTGATCTACACCAACTACCATCCTCAAATAATCATATTTGGGTTTCTCATCGTTATAATCACCAGAATGAATACCATATTGAGCGATAATGAATTCATTGATATAATCATATCCGCCTAAAGCTACTTTTATATTTTTAAAACCTAATTGTTTCAATATCATATAAATATTTATAGCTTGGTTTTTATCACGACAATAAAGCACGTTTATGATTTCATCTTGATTAAGGATATCATAATATTCCATATCCAAAACATTCTTAGCTGGGATATTAATAGCTCCTTCCACATGACTTTTAATATACTCAGGAGGCGTCCTTAGATCTATCATTTGATAAACATTTTCATGCTTGCAAAGTAGGATATTAGCCAATTTCTCTATGGACAAAATATCTTCTTTATGTAAGTAGGCATCTAGGGTTTCATCTATGCTTAAAGCATATTCCTTTTTGCTGCTATCGCTACAAGAGACCATGATAAAAGCCAAAAGCATCACAAAAAATAGTTTCTTTATTATTTTCATTTTTTTAGTTTTTGAGGATGAATGATTAACTACAACCGCCTTCTACTTCTTTCTTCTTGCGCTTGATAGGAGCTGCACTTGGTTTTTTAACTTCACCACCGCTTTCTTGTACTCCATTATCATCGCCACCAAAATAAATACTGGCTCCTCTTCTATACTGATACATTTGATCATGTACTTTATCCCAAATCACTGAATTATCACGCGGTTGAAGAATATTATCAACCCAAGTATTCAATCCACCCAACATCACAAATGTGTTTTTAAAACCCATACGATTGGAAATAATCCAAGCCACATCAGCATCACTACTGCCATTGGAATAGAAAATGGTTTTATAAACATTTTGATCAAGATACCCTAGGTTTTCTTCTTTGAATAATTCTTTCAATGGAATATTTATAGCTCCATTTAAGGAGAATTTATTAAAGAACTCTTCACTTCTCACATCGATTAATAGTATAGAAGGATCCTCAGCAATGATCATTTGAGCCACTTCTTCCACTGAAAAGTAACGCGTACTTTCAATTAAATCGAGAAACAGCTGGTCTGGTTTAGTTTCTACATAGCTTCTTTTCTTTACTCCTGAAAAAGCGACGAATAAACCCAAAGCCAAAAACAAAACCATTCCTAACAAATATTGTTTTTTCATGATTTCTATATTAATAGTTTACATCTTCAATTTTAAACTTCTTTTTGATAGTATCTACCAACCAAAAAGTTCCTAAGGCAATCACAATAAATACAAAAATAGCTAAGCCTTCTCCAATACCGAGGAGCTCACCCATTTTCACTTTGCCTAAATTAGTACTGTTTCTGAGGTCTTCCCAGATCCATTCATAGGTAAACGAATAAAAATATATGCCTATTACCATTCCTCCGATAAACAACATGGCATCTATTTTTCCAATGGCAGCAGCAGGGACACTAGTTCCAGGGCAAAATCCCCCCATAATAAATCCAATTCCCATAATTACCCCTCCAACTATTGTTGGAAGCAAAAAGGTGTTGGGCATCCATACTTCGTCAAAATATAACAATCCCATTTGATTCAGTAGAAACAATCCTAATGCTGCCGTTACAGCAGCTGTGAAAAACACTTTGATAACCACAAAGTCATATCCATAAAACACACCGGCTAATTTTCTAGAAGTAGAGAATCCGGCTCTTTCTAAAACCCATCCAAAGGCAAATCCTATCACTAAGGCTGCTAGCAGGTTCCATTCACTTGTAAATTCAAATATTGGTGCCATTTTCTTTTCTTTTTAAATCCATAATTTTCTAAAAAAGTACGCGAACAGATAGCCTCCACCAAAGATGGCACCTGCTGCTATAAAGCCTGACAAAGACATCACAGCCATTCCACTAAGTCCAGCTCCTGATGTGCATCCTCTGCCCAGTTGAGAACCTACTCCAAAAAATATTCCCCCTAAAATAGCGAATATGATTCTTGTCCTTGAGGTAATATTTGGTGAGTGCTCAAGTTTCAACTTCAGTCTACCAGCAAAAGCTCCAGAAACCACACCTCCTAATACCATTCCCAATACTTCAAAAACTAACCAGGATTTCATAGGACTACGTTCTGCCTTGGCGGCTTCTTCAAAATAAGATGCATCAGCGGCATACTCTGGAGCTACTTTAACCACACTAGCTTTCACCATATCTTTATATGCTCCACTCCCACCTAATCCTTCACCGCTGAAGAAAAAGGCTGCTATAATAACGATACCTAATAGGATCCCTGCTAAATAGGGATTCATATATTTATTTGGATCTGGTTTATCTCTTTTTATATCTTTCATTTTTCCATGTATTAATATAAATATCTTGTTATCTGTCCAGCTTCCACCATAATAAATCGGAATAATAATCCACCAATTAAGATCAATAATGCTGGAATAGAAATTGGAATATGATAACCATATAACTCCATCGTTTCTAAAATGGCAGGAATCACTAATCCAACCATAACTACTCCAGCCCAGAAGATGGCAGTATAATCTCCTCCAAGGAATAATTGAGCAGCCTCAATTTGCACTGCTCCACTGGCTAAGAACCCCATAAATAAGTGGATAATAAAGAAGAGCTCAATAGCTATTAATAATAAATCGATTCTACTAAAAATTAATCTTTCCTTTTTACTTCTACTCATCCACATAATGACCGCTGCTCCTGTTGACAATCCTGAGACTAAAAACAGAGGGCCTAAAATACTTGTATTCCAAAGAGGACGAGCATTAAAAGCAGATAATAAAATTCCAGTATAAACCCCTAATATAATAGCTAATATGGCATTCACCCATGCCAATTGGTAACGATATTTGGTAAACCATTCAATACTTAGCTTTAGAGGTTTAATGGCGTTGATAATGTCTTCAATCCACTGAATCAAACCCTTAACTCTTTTTCCACTTTCAGAGAAGTATTCTTTTATCTCCTTCAAAAAAGTTAAAGGCCAGATGACTGATAATGGCATGATAGCTGCTAAAGTCCAAGCTCCCCACGACATTGGAGAATCTAATCGAATGGTGGTATATAATTGCCAAAAATAAGCTGGATGTCTAAGGTCTAGAAGTAAAGCTATTAGACCTATGACAATAACAAATGGCGCTAAAATAGGTGCAATTTGTACAGAAGTTTTCAATTCGTCTCCTCTACCTCTAATAAAAAAATAGGCAGAGAAAAATATCAATGCGGCGGCTAATCCTCCCACAAAGAGATAGAGTGGAATTTGCCAATGCCAGATGTTTAATACTGGATCGATATATGGAAGATTCCTACCGCTGATTATAATTTCTTCGTTCATGATTATAAATAATTAAGTTAAGAAAAATACATGAGGCTTAGTTCCGGCTTCAGGTGCTAAAACCTTCCATTTTCTATCTCGTAATAATTTTGACACATCTGAGTTTGGATCATCCAAATCGCCAAAAGTGAGGCATTTGGTAGGACATACAGCCACACAAGCTGTGGTTTGTCCTTTTTTAACTCTATGGTCACAGAATGTACATTTATCTACATAACCATCTGGATGGAAATAACGTGCATCGTAGGGACACGCCTGAATACAAGCACCACACCCAATACATTCCTCGGGAGTTACTTTCACAATCCCTCCTTCTATCACATGGCTAGCTCCTGTTGGACAAGTTCTCACACAAGGCGTATTATCGCATTGGTTACAACGTTCTGAACGAAGCTCCATATCAAGATGAGGATAAGTACCAGCAGTATGCTCCACTATCCAATCTCGACAATATCCTAAAGGAACATTATTCTCTGTTTGACAAGCTACCACGCAGTCGCTACATCCAACACACTTTCTGGTGTCCATGGTCATGGCATATCTCATGATTCAGCCTCCTTATTTTCTATTTTGTTTTCCTCTAAATGAGGATTCTCAAGAAGGAAAGTCACAAAATTCTCTCTCATTCCTGTTCCTCCCATTATAGGATCAATTTTCACATTGGTAATCATTTCACTATCTGAAGCACCTCTTCCATATCCACGACTCAAGCCCTTTTCAGTATTTCCAAATCCATGAATCATATATACACTATCGTGACGAATTCTTTCTGTAATCCTTACTTTTATTGGGAAAGTACTGATTTTTCCATCTTGGTTTTTCAACCAGATTTCTTGCTCAGCCTCTACTCCCCATATCTTAGCTACTTTAGGGTTTACCCATATCTTATTCTCATCCATTAAATCGGTAAGATTTGGATTATTGATGGTACGTCCAAAGGTGTGCATTGGAGCTCTACCATAAATCAAACGATAGAATCCAGAATCAGGTTGTTTATGCTCAATGAACTTAGGCATTGGGTCATAACCTTTAGCCTCTAAGTCTAAGGAATAAAGCTCAATTTTACCAGTATCGGTATTGAAATAGTGCTCTTCACCATCGGCTAAGTATAAATCCGTTTCCTTATCAAATTGTTTCACACCAATTTTCTGCATTTCTTCGAGACTGGTTCCCATTTGCTTGAATTTCCAGTCCAACTCCTCCTCAACACTGTCGTAAGCAAAATAGTCTCCTAATCCTAAGCGATTTGCGATCTCTTTAGCCATCCACCAGCCTGGCTTACTTTCCCAACGAGGATTAGCTGCAGGCATACGTAATGCTATATTTGGAATTCTATGCTGACTCGACCTGATGTCATCATATCTTTCTAAATAAGTACACTCAGGAAGAAGTATATCGGCATAACCAGTAATTTCCATGGGCATGGTATCTACCACTGCAATAAAGTCTAAATTCTCTATGGCTCTTTTAGTGGTTTCCACATCAGGAATAGTAGTCATTAGATTGGTACCGACAACTATCCAACCTTTAACTTTGTGTTCGTTTTTATTTTCTGGTAAAGAAGCTTTGATTAAATCGTTGGAAATACCAGTTCCTGCTCCTTTATATGTTTTCCTAGTGATGTCTTTCCAAGTCCATTTTGGATGTGGATATTCTGGGGATGGAAAATGAGGAACACTTTTCTTTTCAGCAAAATACCATCCTCCTTTTTTTCCAAAAGAACCTAAGAGTGCATTCAGAATGGCAATAGCTCTAGTTCTTTGTGTATCATCCCCATACCATGTGGTATGACGACCCGGGTGAACAATAACAGCAGGGGAAGCTTTAGCCATCTCATAAGCTGAATCTCGAATATCTTTAGGATCGATGTCTGTTTTTGTATAGGCCCATTCTGGTGTGAAATTTTTTACATGAGCTTTTAACTCATCAAATCCAAATGCATATTGCTCCACATATTTCTTATCATAGAGCTCCTCATAAATCAATACATGAATCCAACTTAATAATAATGCCAGATCAGTTGCTGGCTTAATAGGCAACCAAAATTTAGATTTACTAGCAATAGTAGAAAAACGAGGATCTACAGTAATAATGGAAGCGTTTCGCTCAATGGCATCTGCCACTTCTTGCACATAACCATTATGCATATTTTCACCTACGTGGTTTCCTATCAATACCAAACACTCCGTGTTTTTAATATCAGTGGGTTCCGGAGAACTCACGCCCATTCCATAAGTAGCGACAAAACCAGCTTCTCTTGGCCCTAGGCATTGGGCATATGAAGGTTTAGCTATGTTTTTAGAGCCATAGGCTTGCATCAAATGCTTAAAATAAGAACCACTACTTGCATGATATAATAAGGCCATGCTTTCAGGTCCATATTTATCGGCTATGTCTTTCATATTATCGGCAATGGTATCTAGGGCTTCTTCCCATGAAATTTGAACAAACTTATGAGTTCCATCACCATCAACTACACGTTTCTGAGGAAATTTAAGTCTATCATTATCATAATACATACCTACCCCACCTGTGCCTCGAGGACAAAACCTACCATTACAGTGAGGATCCTTATCATTGCCAATAATTTTTTGAATTTCACCATCTTTATTCAGATAGGTGAATCCGGCACATTTCCAGAAACAAACCTCACAAAAAGTAGGATACCTTTTTGCTTTTGATTCATCCAAGGGTTCTATGTCTTTCTTTAAGAAATCAGGTGACCAACTTAAAGCTGGTTTTAGAACAGCAATCCCTCCTGCTGCCACTGCTGAAATCTTTATGAATTCACGTCTTGTTTTCATCTGTTATTAATTTATTTTTCATGGTCAGATGGAACTCTCGATGAATTTAATCATGCTTGTATAAATGTTAAGCATGATTAAATTCATGTTCGGTTCATGAATTAGTTATTTTGATAAAAATCAATATTCATTACACATCATCATATATAGATATCTATATATAAAATGCAAAAATAGCTGTTTAAAATGAAACGGGGATATTAAAGCGCTTTAAAACACAAGATGCTAAGTGATTGATATAGTGACATCAATACTATTGTGATATTTTTCACACGAATAAAATAATTACTAATGTACTGATTATCTGAGATTCACAAATTCTATTTAGATATTATACAAATTGAATTCTTATGCATAATTTAAATATAGTCTAAATAAATCTAATTTATTGAAATGGTAATAAATTATACTATTGAATTCTAACAATTTCTGGAATCTAATTCATTATCGGGTACAGCTAGAGTACAAGTAAGTTTTTTGATTTTATCCATTGTTTTTAGAAATGCATCTAAATCTTCTTGTCCAACATGCTCTAAAATGGCTTTATTATAATCCAAAACCATTTTACGACTGATCTTTTTTAATTCCAATCCTTTTGGTGTAAGATATAACTTCACTACTCGTCGATCAACTAAATCTTTTTCACGATAAACCAATCCTTTTTCCTCCATGGTCTTCAATAGGCGACTTAGACTGGTGGGCTCTATACCCATTAGAGGAGCTATTTTAGTTACCGGAATACCATCCTTTTTAATACTTATTAATACATAACCCTCCGCTTGAGAAAAGTCATATTCAGTAGTCAAACGATTATACATTTTGACAATAGCTTGCCATCCCGATTTTACTTGGTAACCAATAGTATCTTGAGCTTTCATAGTATGAGTAATTATTATGCAAACATAATAATTTTTTAGGGATCAGTATATCGAGTTTCGCTATTTATACTTTGTCTATTTATGCGAGTCATTAATAATTAACACACCAAGAAGGATGAATTAATTCAGATAAAAACTTTTCATTTTTTTAAATTAGCAAGAAAAGATACAAAAGAACTCTTTACTGTAAATTACTTAAGCATGATTACCATCTTGCCAAAGTTTGTATTCTTGCTCTCGCTTTAAATGCTCACAATATTTCTTAAATAATGGCAAAAGCCATTCTCGCCTACTTTCTCGCCCTTCTTCTATTTGTTTTACAATTTTCTTAGAAACATATTTTTTTAAATTTCTCAGTATATCCGTTAAGCTATGACCTTCTGCTGCTCTGCAAATTCTACCAATTGTTTAATGAAAAATGCTCTTTGCAATTTCATTATTACAATGGTAAATGCCGATAATTTTAAATTGCAATCATATATTTCAAACCAAAATAATATTATCTCCTAAATTCATCGGCATTAAATGTAAATGACTATGCATCAATACCCAACCGTAAATCTCTAAACCTTTATTTTCTTGACAATATTTTAAAGAATCTACAATGGCAAGTTTGTGATTCTTTCGAGTGAAAATATCAACCCAGCCTACTGTTGTCATTGTTATAAAATAGGCCTTATCTGGCTCGTGCGTTTTATACTTATCTGACATCTAACAAAGATAGAAAACTTTGGAAATTAGCTTTTCGTACTAATGTTATACGCACGGAAAACATACTGATGTTACAATCAGTAGAACTTTCCGCGCTAGCGGGTTATACAGGAAACAAGACAATCATAAGTTTGTAAAAACCTAAATAACTGTTCAGTGCAAAAGGAAAACTTTATGCGTATTAAAAAAATAATAAATATAATCCAGTAATCAATGCTAACAAGAAATATACTAATCCAGAATATGTTTTAAGGTAACCATGAAAATCTTTTTTACCTTCTATAAGCTTAAATCTCTTATCTTTATTACCATATACGGTTAGCAATATTATTATACTTGCAACTATTGAAAATATTCCAGTTAATTCTCTTTCCATTATTTATTTGAGTTTAATACATCATTTGTTTTGCTTACTGAATAATTCAACACTTCATAATTTAATTCTATAAAATCAGAGTTATCAAAATTACCAGCTTTAATTTTTGCCCCTGCTAGCGCGGATTTGCAATCCGTGCACCATATAACACTGTTTACCAAACCACTAAACATAATTCTTCAATTGAGGTGTTTCTAAAATAACATCCAATACAAAAGGCAATTCAGCATAATTTCTAGCTGAGCTAAACAAATAATCCTCAGGTTTTTCTACTATCATTTCTTGAACTGGGTTTTGGTGAATATAATTCAATTTCTCATAAAAGAACTCTGTGCTATAAATTACCTTTGCATGATTTCCATCTTGCCAGACCTTGTGCTTTTGCTCTCACTTTAAATGTGCACAAAATTTCTGTAATAATGGCAATAGCCATTCTCGTCTGCCTTCTGGCTCTTCTTCTATCTATTTCACAACCAACCGTTGTCATAGTAATAAAATAAGCTTTATCTGATTGGTATATTTTATACTTATCTAACAAAGATAGAAAATTTAATAAATTGACTGCCTATCTTGTTGTTATACGCACAGAAAACATTTCCGAGCTAGCGGGTTTTTAATTTAATAAGGATAAGGTTTTTCTGTAAGCCCACCTGAATAATTTGCCGATTTTATAAAATTAAGAACATTTGTAGACATTACATTAAAATAGTAATATCCTTCCGTACTATAATGATATACCTTAATTGAGTATTTATAAGAAAACAATGCATCATTAAAAGAACCAGTAGTAATTTGATAACCACCGATATCATAACCAAAATGATGTTGTTCAGTAACCGTATTACCATGTAGCTTGACCGTCTTTTGAAAAACATTTCCGTGATAGCAGGAGTTTTAGTAACAGACCTTTCCAAACAAACGGTTTATCTATCAAATAAACACTCCTGTTCATCTAATTCTATAATAAAATGACTATTAATCTTTTTATTATATACACTATCTGGCATCTGAGTTCCATTTGTCAATCGATAAACCCTATTTAAACTGCGTATCCAAAAATCCCCATTGGGATTGCTGGCTGTATCGATTGTCAATCGGCCTGGTATCCCAAAGTATGTTTTTATCGGCCTATTATTAAACGGAATTTCTTTAAATGGTATATATTTATAATCAATTTTAAGCTTCCTCTTTTTCAAAAGCCACGTTGAAGAGAAGGAGTACACAACAGGATGAAAATCAAACCTATCATTTCCAAAATCAAACTCTGAACCTGGGGGGCATAAACAATCATCTTTTTGCAAAAACAATGGAAATTCAAATTTTAGTTTAGAATCATTAATTATAATTATTTTAACTGTATCATTAAATACTAGATAATAATCAGCATAAATATTTTCAACCAAACATCTACGATGAACATAAGAAATATTAAAATCAATCCTTCTTTTAGAGCTTGTCGATAATATTCTCACTACCGCATACGAACATTTAGCTTTTGTATCAAAACCCAAAGTATTTTTAATCATACCAACAGAACTATACAATGCAGTATCTAATTTTGAAATTAAACTCTGTGAATGAAGTGACGAAGTAACAAATACTATAACAATTGTGATAATTAATCTAATGAATTTCATATATTATTTATTAAAGGTTTTTTCTAAACACACCATATTGACCAAATGCTTTCATCAATCCCGCTAGCGCGGATTTGCAATCCGTGCGTCATATAACACTGTTTACCATATCATTAAACATAGTTCTTCAATTCAGGAGTTTCTAAAATAACATTCAATACAAAAGACAACTCAGCATAATTCCGTGCAGTGCTAAACAAATATTCCTCTGGTCTTTCAACTAGCATTTCTTGAACTGGATTCTGATGAATATAGTTTAACTTCTCATAAAAGAACT
>NZ_JABKBZ010000140.1:0-4421 GCF_013166635.1 Lentimicrobium sp. S6
TGGGTTGATGATAGTGGTAAAGTTCATGTAAACTTAGGTTATAGAGTGCAGTTTAATAATGCAATCGGTCCATATAAAGGTGGTTTGCGTTTCCACCCAAGTGTTAACTTAAGTATTTTAAAATTCTTAGGATTCGAGCAAATCTTCAAAAATGCTCTTACAACATTACCTATGGGTGGTGGTAAAGGTGGTTCTGATTTCAATCCTAAAGGAAAATCTGATGCAGAAGTAATGCGTTTTAGCCAAGCCTTTATGTTAGAGTTGTGGCATGCCATTGGTCCTAATACTGACGTTCCTGCTGGTGATATAGGAGTTGGAGGAAGAGAAATTGGATTCCTTTATGGTATGTATAAGAAATTGGCGAGAGAGCATACTGGTGTTTTAACTGGTAAGGGTATCAATTGGGGTGGTTCTTTGGTTCGTCCTGAAGCTACTGGTTTTGGTGCAGTATATTTCGCAAAAGAAATGTTAGCTACTAAAGGTGAGACTTTCGAAGGAAAAACGGTTGCCGTTTCTGGTTTCGGTAACGTTGCTTGGGGTGCCATCACAAAGATTACTGAATTAGGTGGAAAAGCAGTGACTATTTCTGGCCCTGATGGATTTATTTATGACCCAACTGGTATTACAGGTGATAAAATAGAATATTTATTAGAGCTTAGAGCTACTAATATGGATATCGTTTCTCCTTATGCTGAAGAATTCCCAGAAGCTGAATTCCATGCTGGTAAAAAGCCTTGGGAAATTAAAGTAGATGTGGCTATGCCTTGTGCTACTCAAAATGAGATGAATGGTGATGATGCTAAGAAATTAGTTGAGAACGGTGTGATATGTGTTGCGGAAGGTGCTAACATGCCTTGTACTCCAGAAGCTGTTGAAGCACTTCAAGACGCTAAGAAGTTATTCGGTCCTGGTAAAGCAGTTAACGCTGGTGGTGTTGCTACTTCAGGTTTAGAAATGACTCAAAACTCTATGAAAATAAACTGGACTGCTGAAGAGGTAGATGCTAAACTTCACCAAATTATGATTGATATTCATAATGCTTGTCAGACATATGGTACTCAGGAAGATGGTTATGTAGACTATGTTAAAGGAGCTAATATTGCTGGTTTCTTAAAAGTTGCTAATTCTATGATGGATCAAGGTATCGTATAGATATAATATATTAAATACAAAGAGCTGCTTCGATTTATTTCGAAGTAGCTTTTTTTATGCTTGCTATTTTCGCCTAGTTTTTGTAAATTAGTGATGCTTTTTGCGAACAAATATTATAGAACTAAATATTGATGACCTTAACCACGCTCACGAGCTATTTGTTGACGACAACGAATTCTTGCTTGAATTCCATGGCTGCAATTATTAAGTTTGATAATATCTTAAAAATCATTATGCTATGAAAAATCGAAATTACATGAAAATATTAGGAGTATTGCTGGTCGGAATGCTAGCATTTAGCTCCTGTGAAAAGAAATTAGATCAAACTGAAAATAATCAAGAAGCGATAGATCCGGTTGATGTTACCATGGATAACCTCGAAGCTGCTCCGGCTTTTGACTGGGAGAATACTCAGGACGCTCAAGTTGTTATTTATACAAAAGACAATGCTGGCCATCCTGTGCCTAATGTAAAAGTGAGTGTTAAAACTGGTTTTGAAGAAGATGGAGGCCAGTTTATTATTAGTGGTCAAACCAATGAAAGTGGCGTGCTGGAATTAGACTATAATTTTGAAGCTGATGTGGAGGAATTAGTATTGTCAACAGATTATTTAGGTTTCGTTCCTGAAGTTTTGGTTCCTATTTCTAATGGGCTACTCAGTTTTACTTTTGGGGGAGAACGAGAAAGTTTCTTAGCTCAAGATTTTGGTGAGGCTCCATTTAAGAAAAGTATTGAAAGTGCTTTAAAGAGTGGCTTAAATACCAATATTACCATTAATTACCTTGGAACTTATGATTCGGAAGGTGTTCCAGATTATCTAGAAGCAGAAGGAGATTATCTTTCACCAGAATTTTTAAGTGATATTAACGACGCATTGCCTGAAATTTCAGTACCTATTTATCATCCTGAGTATTTATTGGGTGTAAATGAGCATAATTTAGTGATTCTTGATGAGGCTGATGTTTGGGTAACATTCGTATCAGAAGGGGCTGGATATCGTAATGTCCTGGCTTTCTATACCTATGATAGGGACTTTCCTCCTCAAAGTGCAGATGATATAACCGAATGTACAGTAATATTCCCAAATTCTTCCTTTGCAGGTTCTGGAGGAGGCTTATATCCTGGTGATAAAGTGAAAATTGGAACATTTCCTGAGAATACTGTTGTGGGATGGGTATTATTGAGAAATGGTTGGAGTTCCAGCAGTCAACAGGTAACAGAGGGCTTAGGATTGGTTTATTCAAATCAAGAAGCTAACCCTGAACCAAATGATGATGATAAACAACATTGTATCTTATTATATGATGCCGATAGGGAATTATTCGTCATTGGTTTCGAAGATTTGATTCGCCCCGGAGGTGATAATGACTTTAATGATGCGGTTTTCTATGCAACAGCCAATCCTATAGAAAATGTGGAAATGGAAAATGTTCAACCTGCATATCCTGACCCAATCGATACCGATGGTGATGGTATTTATGATGGTTTTGACGATTATCCTGAAGATCCAGACTTGGCATTCAATAATTATTATGCCAGTAGTGGGCTTTATGGAACTTTAGCCTTTGAAGATTTATGGCCATCAAAAGGGGATTATGATTTTAATGATTTAGTGGTTGATTATAATTTCAATAGAATTTCTAACGCAGATAATATGGTGGTCACCTTGCAAGGTAAGTTTGTAGTACGAGCCATTGGTGCTAGTTTTAGAAATGGATTTGGATTTACTATTGAAGGTGTAGATCCTTCTGTAATCGAATCTGTAACAGGCACGGAATATACCGAAGGCTATATACAAACAAATAATAATGGTACAGAAGCTGGACAAAGTAGTGCTACAATTATTGTCTTTGACAATGCCTGGAAACATGGTTCGGGAAATACCAAGCAGGGAGAGGCTTTTATCGTTCCTGATACCATTACTGTAAATATAAATCTAGTTACTCCTGTTGGAGCTGATGATTTTGGAGTGGCTCCATTTAATCCTTTTATAATAGTGAATAAGGAAAGAGGTAAAGAAGTGCACTTGGCAAATTATCCACCTAGCGATTTAGTAGATGAGACCTATTTTGGTCAGGCTTTTGATGATACGCAACCAGAAATTGGAAAATATTATAAAACAGAAGAAAACTTGCCTTGGGCTGTTAATTTCCCTAGCAAATTTCAATATCCAGTTGAGACAGTGAGTATAGACTTGGGGCATTTGAAATTTGTGTCTTGGGTTTTAAGTGAAGGAGAAGATTATAAAAACTGGTATAAAGATATAGCAGGTTATAGAAATGCTGCCAATATTTATCAAGAATAATAGTAATAATTGATTAGAGCATATTGATTTTGATTAAGAGGTCGTCATTATTGGCGGCTTCTTTTTTTTGTGCAAAATATTGCATTAGTTTAATTCCTTTTTATACTTTTGTGTTCTTATACTGGAAATAATCATACTCTATATTCATGGAAAACGCAAAGCCAAAAAACAATATTACCATAAAAGATATAGCACAGGAATTAGGGATTGCTGCTTCCACAGTTTCAAGAGCCTTGAATGATCATCCAAAAATTAGCAAAAAGCGAAAAGATGATGTATTAAATAAAGCATTGGAAATGGGGTATTCCCTTGGTGTTTCAAATCTTTTGATGAATGAGAAAAGTAGTATTATTGCTTTGATTATTCCTTCTGTTAAAGATGGGTTTTATGGGCAGGTTTATCGAGGTTTTAACGAGTACTGTCTTCTGAAGGGCTATTCACTTTTGGTATTAACTTCATTTTCCGATGCTCTGGAGGAGCGCAAATGTTTCGAACACCTTTTGCAAATTAATCCATTGGCATGTATTTATATTTCCGCAACCGAGGATAATGAAATTCCAGCATTGCAGGTTTTTCTACAAAAGAAACTACCTCTAGTTATTATTCATGAAAGTGCTTTGCAGTCTAATGTTTCTACTTTTATTATGGACAGGGAAAAAGCTATTTCTGATGCGCTTGGTCATTTGTCCTCCAGTTCTATTAAGAAACCCTTATTATTGATAGATGATGCTGCTAATCCACTAGGTTCTCCGCTTGAGCTGGTGTTTCGGAGGGAGGTGGAGATGCAGGATATGGAGTTGATTGATACGAGTGTAAGAAGAATAAATAGTGATAAAGAATGTCGGTTTTTATTGGATGAGATTTATAATAAAGAAATAGAATTTGATGCTATTCTCACTTCTTCCTATATATTGGCCTTGAGAATTCAGAATTTTCTACTGACTCGTAAAACTGAGTTTGATGC
>NZ_JABKBZ010000141.1:0-4202 GCF_013166635.1 Lentimicrobium sp. S6
TCTTTCTACTCATTCAATCTATTGCCGGTAAAATGCCCATTTCCAAGACGGGTTTTTTCAATATAAAAAGAACGCTTTTATTAAATTCTATGCTTTGAGTTTGGTTATTCTAAATTATTGGCAACGTGCCAGGCTATGAGCAGTGCAGGTTTTCGAAGCCTTTACTTTTCAGCCTACTACTATTGTTTTATTTTACGTCAAATTTATCAATTTACTACTAACTCCTGCATTGATTATTTAGCCATTGTTGCCAACAGTTATTTATTCAATCCAAGTGGCTTTTGAACTTTTTATAATCCAAACACCATTCTCTTTTTCTAATACAGTCTCTCCGCCTTGATAGCCATATCTAAAATGAATTATTGCTTTAGTCAAATCTTGATTAATAACTATTACACTAACATCTGGATGCGTTTCTAAATGCCAATATCCACCCCAATGTCCGTGTAAAATATGAATATGCTTTTTTAAGAAACTATATCGTTTTTCACTTTCTCCTTCCGGCAATGATGGAGACATTATGTTGTCTGTTCCCAATTCCTTGTATTTAGAACCAAGAAATCCATTTAAAGAATTAATGTATTCGGGTGTCAGGTAAAGAATCCTATTTTGGCCTAGGTGTTCAAGTTTTGGTTTAAAATTATTTATTGAATCAATTTTATTTGTTTTCCAATGGAACTTCTCGAAATCATTGTCAGGTAAGACTGAATAGAAAATCTTGTTTTGAATCACAAAATACTCCAAACTATTCTCTGGAATATGAAATGATTCCCAGTCTCCAAGATTAAATGGACTACTAGGGATATAAAAAGTTCTGTAGATGTTGTACACTGATTCTATTCTTTCATTTTGGGCAGTATATTTCTTGTTATTGGGTTGTAAATCAAGATTCCAAATATTGAAAAACTCAATCAGTCTTAATGAATCCTGATTTTCGTACGTACTGTCAAGTATTGAAATAAGTTCTTTCGCTGAATGCTTTGGTTCATGAGATTCAAACTCAACTTTATCTTGTCCTTTACAAGAATTAAAGAGTAGTCCTGTTATTAATATTAAAATCCAGTTTCTCATCTTGTTTGTTCTAATTGTTGGCAACGGCTCGAATATGGGGCGTTTGGCATTTCAAAGCTCCAACCTATCAAACCGCTATATATTTTATTAATTGTACTCATTTCAAATTTACTACTATCCGCCAAATGACCTATATTTATTGTTGTGTTTTCGTGCTTTATTCTCCACAGTCTGTCCGTGTGTAGGGGCAACCATACTCTTTGACAAGTTTTGGTTTGTGCGTAGGCTTTTTTTGAGCGACTTGGCAATGTGTATGGATGCGATGGGAGGGTAATCAAGCATTTCTTTTCTTTAAAATTTCTAATACTGGAGCATTTGTTTTATCCGATGGAATTATTGGATTATCTTCTGGTGTAATACCCATCCTATCAGGGTCATGAAGTCCAATTTCCCATGCCTCACGAATTATTAATTCCGTTTTGAGAATACCGTGAGTTATAAATGGATTTATTGACTGAGGATTAAATGTTATCTCAGCTGGGCATAATATGAATTTCTTTATGCTTTTATAAGAATCAATAAGTCTTTCTAAATTCATAGAGGAATCTGGGGTCATTTTATGAGATTTAGTCATTGAAACTGTAATCCCACCTTCTTTATGTTTCATTTTCCTAAAATCTGAAGAAATACATACTCTATACCAAAAAGGATTTTTTTTATCTATCCCTTTGATAATAGATATACGAATTAAATCCTCCGAATCTTGTTGTCCAAATCTTTTGTGCCAATCTTCAAAAATTAGCTTGCTTTCATTTCCATTCTCAAAACCAATAAAGACATAAAATCCTTTATCTGTAAAGAAAAAGCCAAAGCCTTTCCATTTTGCAATACTCCATTTGTTTTCATCAATTATTGAAGATACACTTCTCTTATCATGTGATATATTATTCAAATCAAAATCTGGTCTTTTACTATCATTGGTAGCATAATTATATTCCTTTTCATCTTCTTCTTCGATTACATTAAACGGGACTTTTCTAATGTTTGGAAATTCTTTTATGCTGGTTGAATACCAATCCTCTAGAAAAAGTTTGGGTTTTTGACCTAAGATATCAAGAGTAAAATTCCTATGATGCAAAATTAACGCAAACCTCTCATTAACTTCCTCATTTTTAAACAAGTTTTCGAGGTGTTCCAATGGGTTGTCAATAAAGAAGTTTGAGGTTAATATATGTACCGTAAATTCTAATATTTTAGTTACAATCTTTGATTGGTTGTCTCGATTAAACGAAAATTGATTTAAACTAAGTTCATATAGATTTCTTTCAGGATTATATACAAAAGTGAATTCTCTCTCTTTTTCAACCCTATTAAGTTCAATAAGAATCGTTTCTTTAGTCGGAATTACATTATTGAGCGATGTAGCTAAAAAACTTTCAAAAAAGGCCGCTAAAGACTCTGCTGCAAAAAGTAATTCTAAATCTTGCTTAAATTCAAATATGAAAGAGCATCCAAGAATTTTTGAGATTATATTGACTTTATCTCCAGATAACAAATTTGTTTCATAAACCATTTGTTCTTTAAATGGTTGCCCTGCAATTAATTCAAAATATTTCTTTAAATCTTCTTTATTTTCAATTCCGATTTTTCTATAATCACATTCAATATTTTCTTCATGCCCCAATTTGTACAAAACCGAGTTTTGGGATAACCATAAGTTTTGGTTTTCTAAAATATCAGGTAAAAATGTTATTAAACTATCGAGTTTTGAATTTGTGTTGAGAAATCTTACCGATAAACAAGCATCAAATAATTCATAAACAGGAATCTCACCTTTCTCTTCTTTTTCGATTTGGTTTGCAATTACATGAAATAGCTCATGCCAAGTAAGAAAATTTGGAATTCTGCCAATTAATTGCTCATTAATTGCTAGTTGTTTCGTACAATCATATACTCTAGAATCAAGGATACCTTCCTGATACCAAGATTTAAAAGCAATTGAACTTGCAGAAATAAAGCAGTTATTCGATGCCCATAACAATCCCATTTCATTATAAGCATAACCAAGACCTTTGAGTGCTATATATAAACCATCATATGTTTCTTCTTTAGCTAGTTTTAGTACAGATTTCCCAAAATAAATAATACTAGATTTATAATGTTTTGACTCAAACTTTTGGGTAGCTCTTCGTAAAAATGTATGACCTGCGGCTAATTCAGACGACCTCTTTTCATCCAAGAGGGCAATGGTGTCGATAAGGTTGTCAAATTCAAAATTATCAGGGAATAGCACTCCCAGTTCTTCGAACATCTTTTTAAAAGTATCAAAAGGGAAATCAATTAATCCTTCACTCTCTAAAAGGAGGTTTGACAATTCTTCAAGATGTTTATTTGGAGAATTATCTTCAGGAATTGAATCCATTAGAAGTTCTATTTTTTTATAAAACTTTGCTATTAAAGATGAACATGGTTTATCCTCTTTTGTGGAAAAATTGTCTAATAACAAATAAAGGTTTTCTCTTTCTTTCGAAAGGTCAACTTCAAATGATTCCAAATCACAATTGGCAGCACAAAATCCTCTTAATGCGTTAAACAAATTAACGTACAGCTCAATTTCTGATATTGAAGATGTAATAGATACATACTTTTTAAATTCCTTAAAGTCTTCTATAAATGCTGAGAAATCATCAAAATAAAACAAATAAGTCCAAGCACGCTGATAGTAAATTCGAATCCATTGTTTTTCGCGGTTTAATTTTTTACATAATCGCAGAGCCCTATCAAATTTACCTTCAATCTCATCTCTAGGTTTTTCTAATTTTCGAGATAAAATTGCTACATCAAGAGCATCCTCAACTAATTGAAAGTCGAATTCTGAGTATCGGTTCGGATTTTGAACTTTTTCTTCTAATACTTGCAATGTCTTGACACGCTCAGCATCGTTACTTCCAACAACTATTTTTTTATCCTTAAAGACTTCAGATAAATTTAGAGAATCTACAACGATGTCTATAAGTTTATTATCGTAGACTTTTTCTAAAATCCATATACCATCGAGAATTACTGTTTTGGCCCCTTAAACAATCGGACAAAGTTATAGTTAGAAATCTATAAATTTGTACGATCATGACAGAAAAAAGAAAGTTTACAAAAGAAGAAAAGCTTCAATTAATAAAAGAAGCAGCCGAAAA
>NZ_JABKBZ010000142.1:0-4195 GCF_013166635.1 Lentimicrobium sp. S6
TCCGTATCCTTTTGCATCAGGTAATACAGATACTCTTCCAGCTCATCCATGTCTATATGCAGCGGGTTTTTCATGTAATAAAGTGCCAGTTTAGCTATTTGGCGTAAATAATTTTCGTGTGTAGACTTTGATCGTCCATTAATAATAAGTTTACGTTTGAACTCTTCTCCCATAGCTCTAAAGCCATCAACTTTGTTGCAGGCTTCAGAATAAATAGTAATTTTACTCATGATTTAATTTTATTAAATTATTAAACATGAGATTTATACGTATTCAATACGAATTTAAATCGAAAGCTACCTCCCTTTGGGGAGGTTTAGTTCAACACCGTATAAAATTAATTGCTAGTTTTAGCTTACTTACGAAAATCCTCTTGGATTTTCTAGTTGGTTTTGTACTTACTAAATTAGGTGCTTTAAACACGCAACTAATCTTATACATAAACGTTGTACTGCATTTGAGAAAAAATGAAAATTAAAGACATTCACATATCTAAATTTCGTTCAGTTGAAAATGGTAAATTTCATTTTAATCAAGTAACGGCTATTGTTGGTCAGAATAATTCAGGCAAATCAGCGTTGATGAGAGCCCTAAATTCTTTCTTTAACCCTGACCTAGAAATTCATCATTTTATTGACGGAACTAATTTATATACAACGCAAAGGTCAGTTCCTAGAATAATTATAGATTTTGAATCAGTACCTAATAAGCCAATTTACAACCCCTTTGTAAATAATGGAGAGATTTGTATCAAACAAGAGTTTAATAAACAGAGAAATAAGTTAGAGTATTCAGTAAAAAATAATGGGAGTTTTCAAATAGCAAGTGAAGATTTTGTGAGAGAACTTTTTACAGATGTTCAATTTGTATTAATTCCGACAGAGAGAGGAGCAAAATACAAAGGTCAAGACGAAATTTCAATTCTAAGAAAACTATTAGATAATTTCTTTTCGACACATACTGCAAAAAGGGACACATTAAGTCCGAAAGTTAAAGATGCTTTTAAATACTTCAAGAACAATGCACTAAGCAAAGTATCCAAGGGAATTGAAGATATGTATTTAGCAAAGAAGGGATTTAGTGTAGAAATTGACAGCAGATTTCCTTTAAACTATGAACTTTTCATAAATGACTTATCGATAAAGATTATTGAAGAAGAACAAAACTTCAAATTGGAAGAATGCGGAAGTGGAATACAAAGTCTTGTTGCTATTTCTATCTACAGATATCTAGCAAAGTTAAATCACACAAACTTTATAATTGGGATTGAAGAGCCAGAAATTAATTTGCATCCACAAGCACAAAAAGAGTTAATATTTGCACTTTTAGACGAAACCAATAATAATGATTTACAATTAATATTCACAACTCATTCGACTGTATTAATAGACGAATTAGACCATACAAAAATTGTTTTAGTTAGAAAAGAAAAAGATGATAAAAGAAGTTTTAAAACTACAATTCATCAATTAAATTCTAACTTTTGGATAAATTATAATCTTCAAACTTTACAGTACGACAAGTTTCATAAGTTTCGGAATTCAGAATTCTTTTTTGCAAATCACGTAATTGTGACAGAAAGTCCAACTGATTCAGAAGTGTTCAGAAACTTATTAAAACTGAAAAATATAGTAATCGAAAGGCACGGTATTTCCGTTTTAGAACTTAGCGGGATTTCTTCCTTAAAATATGCTTTTTATCTTTTAAGAGATTTGAAAATTCCCAAAACAATGATTGTCGACAAAGATTTTTTCTTCGATTACCAAAATGGTACTAAAGCAAATAGTCGATATGCAAACGGCTTTTTTAATTATCGAAACACATACAACAATGAGCCATTAATACCTGAAATTATTAATAATCAAAATAAAAGAACTCAGATAGAAGGGTTATTAACTTCAAATCATAGTCGTGCTTTGGATTTAACCTTGGAGTTTGACGTTTTGTGTATGAAATACAATATGGAAATGGACTTGGTTGCATCTAATACTGCTAGTAATTTGATTTACCAAAAACTCAATATTCCATTACCTGACAGAAATACTCATAATCTATTGACAAACTTTGAAGGTGGCCTTAAAAAATTAGACTTACTATTATATGTAATAACAAATCTACCCCATCAGAACTTACCTAATTCATACAAGAGGCTAATTAAACGCTTTAAAGAAATAATAAAGTAAAAAAACGCAGTACAACAATGTATATAAAAAATAGGCGAAACAGTAATAAAATCAAGGCTTTTGGCTCGTATCAAACCTTGTGCTTAACCGAAATTTTGTGCTTCAAAATCGCCTACTTTTCATATACTAAACGTTGGCAATAATTTAAATAAATAAAACAAAGTAGCATGAGACAACTTATAAAATCATCTTTCGTTGTACTGACAATTCTATTTTTCAATTATAATTTAATTGCTCAGGATGCTGTTCAAAAAATTGAACAATTAATTGAGGCCAATGTAAAAAGCTCAAAGCCTTTTAGTGGTTCAATATTAGTCGCACAAAAAGGGAAGATTATCTATCGTGGTGCTTTTGGCCTTTCTGACTTAAAAGAGGGAAATAAAAACACTGTAGATTCAAAATATTTTATCGGCTCAATAACTAAAGTCTTCACTGCTGTTGCAATACTTCAACTTGTAGAAGATAAGAAGATTGCATTGACAGATAAGCTATCCAAATGGTTACCAGAAATTAATGGCTCAGATAAAATCACTATTCATCATCTATTGACTCATTCATCGGGTTTAAGAAGAGATTCTCACCAAGACTACAATGCAGAAGTGACCTATCAAGAAAGGTTGTTCTCCATAAAAAATGACACCCTAGAATTTGAACCTGGGGAGAAGGAGTCCTACTCAAGTGTTGGGTTTTATGCATTGACTTACATTTTAGAAACTGTGAGTGAAATGAAATTCGAAGAATATTTTAAAGAAAATATATTCATACCTGCTAAGATGAACAACACAGGCGTTAAAAAAACTAAAAACCAAAAAATTGAAGGGCTCTCTATAGGTATTGGTAATATGACTGATGCGTATGGAGTAAATGATATAGGCCCTGCCACCTATTTTGATAGCTATTCTTTTGCTGGAGGAGGCTCTTTATATTCAACTATTGATGATATGTATGCCTTTTATAATGCTCTAGAAAAAGGAAAATTACTATCCTATAATACAGTAAGGATGATGAAATTAAAGTGGTCTGTAAAAAAGGAAAATAAAAATTCAAGACTATACCATAGTTATGGCTGGGAAATTTATGATTACTCTAGTGATAAAGGTCCATTTTTAATGATTGATTTTGCCGGGAAAATCTATGGGTATAAAACCATGATACGTTATTATGAAAATGATGATATTCAAATCATTGCACTTTGTAATAGCGACTTTAGTGAACGTAGTATTTTAGGATGGAATATTAGACGTATTTTATTGAATCAGGAATATGAACTTCCGACTCCTGCTCCTGAAAATATAGAAGTGAATATTAAAGAAATGAAAAAGCATGAAGGCGATTATGACTTTCCTTCTGAGGAAACTACAGTAGAGATAAAAATAATCAATGGAAGGTTAACACTAACATCACATGGTGACGACCCAATTTATTTGTATCCCATTGATAAAAACACATTTTACGCCAAATTAGTCCCTCTAAAAATCACCTTTGAAGACACGTCTGAGAATAAAACCCAAAAGTTAGAGTTCAATATTGATAATGAGTTGATAGAGACATTAAATAGAATCAAATAAGTCTCTGATAATCAATTTTATCTAAAAAACGGAAAACTATTGCCAACAATTAAGCATCGTTTTCAGCCCTAAGCCGTGGAGCTAAGCATTTACTTATGGCCAAGAGGGGCTGAATATGTGCTGTGTGTTGAACGTAAACCGGCAACGAAGCCGTAAAGCCTACCTTTTATATTGTGGAATCAATTTGGGCAATGATATCTCCACAGCTCTTGTGTAGTTATTTTTTTTCAATTTTTTTCTAACAAATCTTAGAAGTATTCAAGAGCTTTTCTGTTTTTTGATTTTAGCAGGGTCGTTATTCTGATTATTTCTGATTTTTTGATTGATTGATGCATAATTCTTCCATTAAGATGACTCATATTCTTTTATTGTGTTGATATACTTATACTTACTTTCAAAGGTTTAGTGTTTTCCGGAGGAGCTCTTTGATGATTGTTTCTAAAC
>NZ_JABKBZ010000143.1:0-4169 GCF_013166635.1 Lentimicrobium sp. S6
TCATAGATACCTGGAGCTGGAACTTTGGAGACGGGAATACCAGTAGTCTTCAGAATCCAAACCACCTTTATACTAACACGGGTAATTATCCAGCAACCTTAACAGTAACCGATATCAATGGCTGCGAAAGCAGTCTCACACAAGTGGTGGCTGTGAGTCAAGCTCCAGTGAGTAATTTTACTTTTGAAAATATCAGCTGCGATAGCTTGCAGTTTACCTCTACTGCTTATGAGCCCAATGGTCAAGACCTCATTGCTTGGTTCTGGGATTTTGGTGACCCTGCCAGTGGAGTGAATAATACTTCTACTGCTCAGCATCCCATACATCGATTTACCGATGAAGGTGTTTATACAGTGATGCATGTGGTGACCAATGAAGGATTGTGTAGTGATACCGCCTTTGTGGAAATCTCCATCAGCAAGCCTGCAGCAGACTTTAGCTTTGTGGCTTCTTGCGCTGGGCTTTCTACCAACTTTACAGATTTGAGTAGTAGTACTAGCGACCCAATTGTGAGCTGGAACTGGGACTTCGATGATGGACAAACTAGTACTCTTCAAAACCCAAGTCATGTATTTGATGTGGGTGGATTATATTTGGTAAGCTTGACGGTGACCACTGATGGTGGCTGCGTAAGCGAAAGAGCCTATAATGTGAGCGTGGGATATGGTCCTACCGCTGCATTTATCCATACGCCTACACAATGTACTTCTGATAGCATCTGGTTTACCGATGTGAGTACTTCTGATAACGATATTATCAGCTGGAGCTGGCAATTTGGAGACGGTACCACTAGTACTTCTCAACATCCGGCTCATCTTTACGCCCTTCCAGGAGAATACCTCGTGAAACTATACGTCACTGATAGCAATGGCTGTACCAATGAGGTAATAGAGAATTTAACTATAGCACCCTCCCCAACTGCCAACTTTAATTTCGATATTCCTAATTGTGATACCACCTTCTTCACCGACTTTAGCAATCCAAATGAAACCAATATCATTGCTTGGTATTGGAATTTCGATGATCCCGGTTCAGGAAGCAATAATGTGAGTTTTGTGCAGAATCCAACACATAAGTTCAGTCAAACGGGAGCTTATAATGTGAGCCTGACGGTGAGTAATGAACAGCTTTGCTCAGACACCAAAGTGAAGCAGGTATTATATACCACTCAACCATTGCCTGACTTTAGCTTCGACACGGTTTGTTTTGGAGATACCACTCATTTTACCGATATCACTGCCACCGAGGCCCAAAGCATATTATTATGGGAATGGGACTTTGGAGACGGTACCACTTCTGCTCAACAAAACCCAAGTCATAGATATGCGGCGGATGGTATTTATCAGGTGAAACTTAAAATATTAAATAATAGCTTCTGTACCGATAGCATCATTAAAGATGTATTGGTGCGTGAGCTGCCAATCGTGAGCTTTGCTCCAGATAGTGCTTGTATCAATCAGGAAGTGGTGTTTGTGGACGAGAGTTTAAGCGGTGGCGAGAGTATCATCTCTTGGTTCTGGGACTTTGGGGATGGCACAACAAGTACCGATGAGTCCCCGGTTCACACTTACAGCGATGCTGGAACATTTACCATCACACACAGCGTAGAGAATAACTTTGGCTGTAGCCAGGTGATGACGGCTCCATTCTATGTGAACCCTCTTCCTGTGATTGACTTTAGTTTTAATAATGCTTGTTTAGGTAGTGCCACTCAGTTTAACGACTTGTCCAGCTCACCTGTGGGAATCGCCACTTGGACTTGGGACTTTGGCGATGGGGAATCTAGCGATGCAGCTAATCCTGCTCATAATTATGCCACTGCGGGTGACTTTTTAGTTCGATTAACATTAGTGGATAACCTAGGCTGTACTGATTTCTTGGAGCAGACCATTACTATTAACCCTGGTCCTACGGTGGCCTTTGAAGCTCCTGCTGCTTGTCATGGTGACAGCACCCATTTTAGCAATACTACTAGTGTAGATGCTACTAGTTTTGTGTGGTATTTTGGAGATGGCACTTCCAGTACGGAAGCCAATCCTGTTCATCTTTATGAGAACTACGGTACCTATACTGTATTATTAGAGGCCAGTGATGATTTAGGATGTATGAATAGCATAGAACAAGAGGTGGTGGTTTATCCACTTCCTATGGTCAACTTCACTTGGGGATTTGGTAGCTGCGCTGGTGATACTACTTTCTTCCAAGACCTTTCTCAGGCCGTAAGTGGCGATATCGCTTCTTGGAGCTGGGATTTTGGGGATGGCATGACAAGTACCCAGCAGAGCCCTTATCATATCTATCCTGAAACAGGAGATATTACTTATGATGTAACTCTTATTGTGACAACTACCGATGGTTGTAGCGATAGTTTGGTGGAGGCCATTGAGGTGACTGGAGCGCCAGAGGCCGCCTTTAGCTTCAGCCCGGCTGGCGATGGCAGTCCTTGTGTGAATCACTCCTTCAACTTTGTGGACGAGAGTAGTACAGAAAGCGGGCTGGTACAAGGTTGGCAATGGGACTTTGGCGATGGTGAGTTTAGTAACTTCCAGAATCCGATACATGCTTTTGCTGCAGCTGGAGTATATCAGGTAAGCCTGAGCGTAAACAACTCGGCGGGTTGTAATTCAGTCATTACTCAAGAGGTGGTGGTCTTCGACCTTCCTCAAATCGGATTTAGTTTTGATACGGTTTGTGTAGGCGATAGCACCCACTTTATGGATAGTGAATTGATTAATGTAGGTGCCACTGCCCTTTGGGATTATAATTTAGGGGATGGCAATATGGAAGCCATTAGCGACCCTAGTCATTTATATATATCACCGGGTAATTACACCGTAGTATTACAGATTACCGATACCAATGGCTGTCAGAATCAGCTGCAGAATATGGTGCCTGTTTATGGCGCTCCTGTGGTAGAATTTACCTTCGATACCGCTTGTTTAGGACTTCCTACTCAGTATACCGACCTTTCTAGTCCCAATGCCTATGATTTAGTGAGCTGGGATTGGAGCTTTGGTGATAGTGAATTGGCTGCTATTCAAAACCCAGAACACACCTTTGCTACTAGCGGAACATTTACTTCTCAACTGGTGGTAAGCGATGCTTGGGGATGTAGAGATAGCATTCAGCATACGGTGAATGTCTATGATAATCCGGTGGCATATTTTAGCTATAGCGATACTTCTTGTAGCAGTGGTTTGGTTTATTTTACAGACTCCTCTTATCATATCGAGAATATTGGAATCAGTGAGCTATTATGGAGTATCGATGGTTTTGAGACTGCAGAGCAAGACCCACAATATATCTTCCCTGTGGTAGATTTAAATTATCCGGTTTCTCTCATCGCTACCGATGAAAGAGGATGTGTGGATACCACAAAAAAAGAAATCTTCATCCCTTCAGAATTAGAGGTGAGCTTCCTAGCAGATACCGTTTGTTATGGTGAGCCTACCATGCTGGTCGCTCGTGCCACCAAGCCTGAAAATGCGGAAGTAAAATACTGGACTTGGTATTTTGATGATGGAAGTCCTCAGCTCAGCACTACTTCTGATACGGTATACCATGTATTTACTTCTGATGGTGAATTTAGAGTGGAGTTACAAGGTCAAGAGCCTGGTGGTTGTGTGAATGAGGTGAGAAAGAATGTGATGGTGAGAGAATTGCCTACAGCAGCATTCTTGGCAGAAGCTGCCGCTTGCGCTGATACCACTTTCTTTATGGACCAAAGCAGCTCGGTGTTTGAAGATGAAATACAACAGTGGAGATGGTATTTTGGTAATGGAGAAACGGAAACGATTGATGCGCCCAGCGATGGGAATACGGAGTTTTTATATCCTCCATACCTAGAGACTTTCAATGTGAGTCTAGCCGTAACTAATGGCTTTGGTTGCGTGGACAGCATCACTCAAAATGTGCAGCGCTATCCTTGTATCTTCGTGAACTTTGTGACCGATACCAGTATTTATTGTGAAAGACAAACCATCATCTTTAAAGACAGCAGTATAGTAGACGAAACCGCGACCATCATCAACAGAGAGTGGATCTTTGGGGATGGCTACGAAATCAATACCGGTGCTGAGGTGGAAATGGTAACTCACGCCTATGAAACTTCTGATGTGGAACAAGGATATACCATCACCTATGTGGTGAGCTTTGATGTGGATGGCGAC
>NZ_JABKBZ010000144.1:0-3974 GCF_013166635.1 Lentimicrobium sp. S6
AACCCAGCGCTCCGCCCTGGGCTATAAATATTGCGCTGTTGTGCAGCTTCTAGAAAAAGGATATTATTATTATTCAATATTGTATGTATAGTTAAGCGAGGAAATTCTATACATAAAGTCAAATCAAAATCTGAAAGACGAGCGGTGGCCCGACAAAATAGCGGGCCAGTTTTGGCCTTGTGGGTGGAAGCTTTATTTTGTCTGGCTTTTGGGTTACTTTTTTCCACAAAAAAGTAATAATCGGAAAAGATTTCATACTGAGCTTATTGATTGCCACTGTACCTTAAACATATCCATGAAACTTATCATTTGGCAAAAGACCAAATCAAATATTTATAACCCAGCGCTCCGCCCTGAGCTATAAATATTGCTCTGCAGCTTAAGAAAAAAATATAAACCTTTCTATTTTCTTTTAGCACTCCGACACACTTTGGCGCAGCCAACACCTAATTTCGCAAATGCAATCTAAAAACACATAGTCATGAAATTATTAAAAGCAGCCCTATTTATTATTCTTTCTCTAGTTTTACTCATTTCCTGTGGAAACAATCAATTTTCAAGCGCCGAAGGAATCGCCATTCAGCAAAGTATAGGGGAGGAGTATCTAGAATATCCGCTAGTAGAATTAAGTTTCGAGAAATTAGTAAAAGGTGAGGAATTTCGTAGAATAGACATTGCTATTCATGATGCAAAAATTATAAATGCTGTTTTAGCCGATGAGAATTTTGATGAATTTGGTGAGGTAAATCCCAATGAACTCTTACAAACTGGTTTCTTTAGCTCCTTAATAGATACTTTTTCTATTCGATACCAAAGAAGTGAAAAGCAGTATAAAGCCTTATACGATTTGTGTTATACTTTCAATCATTGGGGCAATGATGTGGTGTTGCCTATGAAATTCGAAAAGCTAGATATGGAAAAATATTCTAGGCTTTATGATAAACTCTCTATATATCAGGAAAGGTATATAGAGCTGGCAGGTGAAGAACCAACAGGAATAGGAGTCATGGAATATTATGTGAAGTTCAGAATAAAGACCAATCCTAACTCTATAGAATTAGACAAATATCGAAGGTATCAATTATATTTACCCTCATACTCTATGGCGAGTATGAACGAGGTTAACGCTCATGAATTTCCAGAAATGGAATAGTTTTAAATTTTAATTTGTTTTTACTTAACGAAAAGAGCTGCTATTGTGGCTCTTTTTTTTAATGATGATAGAAACCAATTTAATAACAATCTGTAATTCCCTCACTACCATTCTACAAAAACATAAGCGTAAATTCTCAAAAACTACATTAAAAATATAGATTATGATGTATATAAAAATATAGTATGATGTACATTAAACTTGACTTTAACCTATATAGAAATGTATTTTTGTAAAGATATTTTTATAGAAATATGCTGAAGACTTTAATAAATTGTAAAGAGCATTTGAAGAATTTAGCTTTAAATGGATAAGCCATGATAAAATATAAAGTGATTCCCTTAGCAGATAAAATTTCCTCGGCGGTGGTTAAATATCAATATTATCCTCGAATTTGTGATAGAGAAAAGATAAATCTATTAGAATTATCCAGATTGATTTCCAGACAATGTAGCTTTACTACAGCAGATGTATATGGGGTATTAGAAGCTTTTGTAGGAAATATTCCCAGCTTACTATTAGAAAACAAGAGCATAGAACTGGGTGATTTGGGAATATTTAGTCTTCACGCCAAAGCCAAAGGAAGCCCCGAAAAACAGCAGGTGACCAAGAACAACATTACAGAACTCAAAATTGCTTTTCGACCAAGCAAAAGATTGAAGCAGAGTCTAGTAGGAGCCAAATTTCAAAAAGTAAAAAGCTAGCCTTCATAGGTTTATTAGTTAAATAGAAGGCTATATTCAGTATTTATTTCTTAATATTTATTGGTCTTTTTCATTGTATTTCAATACTCTAGTCAAGGCTGCTACCTTCAGTTATCATTCTTTTTCACCTACTTATTTTCTGCCGTTCTCTTATTCCTTCTTTTTGTAATTCTCATATTCTTTTGAAACAAGATGAGGCTTTTTTCGTACAACAGATCCACTTTTATACAGTGAATTGGAATTAACAAGTTATTGGCCTATTGCTTTGGCAATGAGATTTTGTGAAAGTAATGGCTTCAGATAAAATACAATACCCATGAAAAAAAATTATCCTCTAAATTTAATGTTTATTGGCCTTTTGTTTTTGGCTTCTGTAATTAATGCAAAACCACTAGTTGAGAGTATTGGCTGGGCTAATCTCCAATGGCCTGCCAGTGGTACCATAGAACAGAACGAAGAGTTTCTGGTTTATGGACAGGTTTGGATTAATAATGTAACCAATCAAGCGGAACCATCAGATGATGTTCAGGTATGGGTGGGCTATAGCTCTAGTGATACTGACCCCGCAACATGGAGCAATTGGATAACAGCCACCTATAATTCAGCTGCAGGGGACAATGACGAATATTTTGCAAATTTAGGTGCTGCTATGGATAGCGATGGAACCTTCTATTATGCATTTCGCTATCAATATTTTGATCAGGAATATGTGTATGGAGGATATGCTTCAAGCGGTGGCGGTTTTTGGGATGGATCCAATAATGTAAATGGAGTCCTAACAGTTAGTACTCCTCCTCCAGCAGATGACGAAATCACCTGGGCCAACCTCCAGCATCCAGAAAGTGGAGCCATAGCACCCAATGAAGAATTCATAGTTTACGGAAGACTTTATATTGAAAACATCACTGGTGAAACAGGAGAAAATACAGATATCCAAGCTTGGATAGGTTATAGCGCAGACAATACAAATCCAAACACATGGACAAATTGGGTAGCCGCAAGTTATTTAGGCGAAGTTGCCGATAGTGATAATGATGAATATTCCGCCAATTTAGGCGCAGAGCTTTCCACCGACGGAACCTATTATTATGCCACCAGATTTCAGTATCTAGAACAAGACATGGTTTATGGTGGATTTGACGGAGGATTCTATGATGGAACAACAAATGTAAATGGAGAACTCACCGTAACTACACCAGTAGTCGATGATGAAATCGCCTGGGCCAATCTACAGCATCCAGAAAGCGGAGCCATTGCACCCAACGAAGAATTCATTGTTTATGGAAGATTGTATATAGAAAACATCACCGAATTAGCCGGAGAAAATACAGACATACAAGCATGGATAGGCTATAGCACTGACAATACAAATCCAAACACTTGGACGAATTGGGTAGCAGCAAGTTATTTAGGCGAAGTTGCAGATAGTGATAATGATGAATATTCCGCCAATTTAGGTGCTGAGATTTCTGAGGATGGCACTTATTACTATGCCACTAGATTCCAATACTTAGAGCAAGAAATGGTATATGGTGGATTCGATGGCGGATTTTATGATGGAACAACAAATGTAAATGGAGAACTCACCGTAACTACTCCAGTAGTTGATGACGAAATCACCTGGGCCAACCTGCAGCATCCAGAAAGCGGAGCCATTGCACCCAATGAAGAGTTTATTGTTTATGGAAGATTATATATTGAAAACATCACCGAAGTAGCCGGCGAAAATGCAGACATACAAGCATGGATAGGCTATAGCACTGACAATACAAATCCAAATACATGGACGAATTGGGTAGCCGCAAGTTATTTAGGCGAAGTTGCCGATAGTGATAATGATGAATATTCCGCCAATTTAGGTGTAGAACTCTCCACCGATGGAACCTATTATTATGCCACCAGATTCCAGTATCTATCACAAGATTATGTTTATGGTGGTTTTGACCAAGGAATTTGGAATGGAACAACAAACCTAAACGGAGAAGTGACCGTAACTACTCCAATAGTCGATGACGAAATCACCTGGGCCAATCTACAGCATCCAGAAAGTGGAGCCATAGCACCCAATGAAGAATTCATAGTTTACGGAAGATTGTATATAGAAAATATCACCGAAG
>NZ_JABKBZ010000145.1:0-3834 GCF_013166635.1 Lentimicrobium sp. S6
CTTCTTTTGTTGTAAATCTTTCTTTAAACGTCTGTCTATCAATGTTTTTTAGTATCCTCATCGTTCCTGAATTTGAATACAATTTACAAAATAATATACTCATATACAACTATTTGTGAACTAAATGGGTAACCCTATAAATCTAGTAAATCTCACTTGAATTCATTTCAAACAACAAATAGCAATTCCTTACAAACAAGACGACTTCTTGCTTTATAGAAGCTTTCTTTGGAAAAGTTGTAAGGACTAGACTACCTTTTGCGACCAATCAATAAATAATATAATTTTAAAAGATGAAACATAGATTAATTACACTATTAATTGTATTGTTGGCATTTTCTGTCCAAAGTCAAACAACTAGAAAAGTAATTGCAGAACATTTTACAAATACCCGATGTAGTATTTGTAGTATTAAAAATCCTTCATTATTTGCTTTGTTGGATAATCACCCAGAAGTAATACATTTATCTATTCACCCTAGTTCTCCCTATTCTAATTGCTTGTTTTCTCAACATAACCCTAGCGAAAATGATGCAAGAACACAGTATTATGGTATTTATGGAAGCACCCCAAGAGTGGTTTTAGCTGGGACAGTAATTCCAAGTCAAAGCCCAATGTTAACTGAGGAGCAGTTGATGGAGCAACAAGATGCCATGAGTGATTATTCTATTCAAGTGCATCAGTTTTATGGCGCAAATGAAACCATTGATGTGAAAGTAAAGATAGAAAGGTTAAGTGGTGTCCCAAGCAATGATGATATGGTTTATGTGGTTTTGGCCGAAAAAGAAGTAGACTATAATGCGCCAAATGGCGAAGATTTGCATCACAATGTTTTTAGGAAGGAATTAGGAAATATGGATCTACCCATGTTGGAAATAGGAGAGGAAGTAGAGTTTACTTATAATTATACTGCTCATTCTGATTGGGTGTTGGATGAGATTTTTGCTTTGGCTATCATTCAAAACTCAAGCAATAAGAAAGTGCTACAAGCAGATGAATCGGACTTGGTTTCGGGAATAACAGGGATTGATTTTACTCAAGCGAAAGAGGTTTCAAATATGGTTTATCCAAATCCATTTACACAAGAAATCAATATACAATCTGGACAAACCTATCAAAATATTATTATTTATAACCTCTTTGGCCAGAAAGTCTTAGAATCTCAAAATACATCCACAATTAATGCTTCTGAACTTGGAAAAGGGATTTATTTATTGGAGTTGATAGATGAGAATGGACAATCATTCTCCACTAAAATCCAGAAACAGTAAGTGGATTTTGTATTCAAGACAAAATCATTGGGGGATTTTTACTCCCTTTATATTAGAGGGCTAATTAAAAATCCACCAATTGCTTAGTATTTTAAAATCAAAGAATGTTACTGCTGACAAATTTGCTCAAGTAGTTCTTCTATCAATTTGACTACAGTTATTTTATAGTCTTTAGAATATTCTTTTCTTTCCCTATTGGCGATGATTGCACAAACGGTCATCGCATGATGGCCTAAAGCTTTAGAAAGTCCATATAAAGCGGAAGTTTCCATTTCAAAGTTGGTTAATTTCTGACCTTGATAGGAAAAGCTACTGATTCTATCATTTAAATCCGGATAAGCCAAGGGCATTCTCAAAACTCTACCTTGAGGGCCAAAGAAACCTGGGGCTGTAGCAGTGATTCCCTTCATGAAATTCTTGCCTACGGTATTTAGTAATTCTTCAGAACCTGGAACGATATAAGCTTTTGGTAAATCATCTGGCCAATTGGTATCTCTTAAAAAAGCTTCGGTCATGTCTTTATCAATAACAGAATTTACTTGCTCGTAGAACCATAAAAGACCATCAATTCCTACTCCATGTGAAGAAGCCAAGAAAGTATCAACAGGAATTTCGGGTTGTAAGGCGCCACTGGTTCCTAAACGATAAAGTCTTAGGCTACGGTGAGAATCTTTAGGGATACGGGTTTTTAAATCGATATTGCAAATGGCATCTAATTCGTTAATGACAATGTCTAAATTGTCGGTTCCCATACCTGTACTTAGCACAGTAATTCTTTTTTTGCCAATATATCCAGTGTGGGTGTGGATTTCTCTATTGGCCATTTTAAACTCTATTTGATCAAAATAAGAAGAAATGACTTCAACTCTTCCTGGATCACCAACCAATATGATGTCATTAGCAATGTTCTCAGGATGAAGGTGTAAGTGGTAGATACTACCATCTGGGTTTATGATTAATTCCGATTCAGCTATGGCTTTCTTATTCATATTAAGATTTTTTATCATGTGAGATTCCCAGCAAAAGCTAATTTTGCAGAAAAAGAGAACAAATATAGGAAAAACACTAAGTAATAAGCATCAAATTTAACATAGATTATAATGAAAGCTAAAGTAGAGATTATCAATATAGGAGATGAATTATTAATAGGCCAAGTTATCAATACCAATGCTTCATGGATGGGTTCCATCTTGAGTGAGCATGGATTTGAAGTCATAAAGATTACAGTAGTTTCTGATGAGGGCTCGCAGATAGAGGATGCTATATCCGCAGCTATGGAAAAATCTGATATTGTATTGATAAGTGGAGGCTTAGGTCCAACCAAAGATGATATTACTAAAAAGGTTTTGGCAGAGTATTTTGATTCTGAAATGTATTTTAATGAGGAAGCATTTCAAAATATTGAAAATCTATTTAAATCTCGAGGCTTTAAAATTACAGGTGTCAATAAAGATCAAGCTAATCTTCCGAAGAAAGCAATCGCTATTCCTAATAAATATGGAACAGCCTACGGAATGTGGTTCGATAAAGATGAAAAGGTAATAGTTTCTATGCCTGGTGTTCCATTTGAGATGAAAACCATGATGGAAAATGAAGTGATTCCTAGATTGGAAGTGCAATTTAAGCCTGAAAAGTATTTCCAGAAAACGATTATGACTACAGGAGTTGGAGAGTCTTTTCTTGCTGGAATAATAGAGGAGGTTGAAGATAATCTTCCGGAGCATATCAAACTGGCTTATCTTCCAAGGCCAGGCTTAGTTAGGCTGAGACTATCAGCAAGAGGAGTTGACGAGCAAATCATTAAAGAAGAAATTCAAGCTGAAGTAGATAAGATCATTTCTATTTTGGGAGATAAAATAGTTTTTGGATATGATGATGTCTCCCTAGAGTCTGCCTTGGCTCAATTACTCCTTCAGCAAAATAAAACTATTTCTACTGCTGAAAGTTGCACAGGTGGCCATATTGCACACATGCTGACTTCCTTAGCAGGCTCCTCTCAGTATTTTCATGGTTCGGTGGTTTCTTATTCTAATGAGGCAAAACATAAGGTTTTAGGTGTGAAAGCTGAGGATATTGAACAATTTGGTGCGGTAAGTGAAACAGTAGTACGACAAATGGCAGAAGGCGCTCGTCGGCAATTAAATACTGATTACTCTATGGCTATCAGTGGTATTGCAGGTCCCGATGGTGGAAGTGTTGAGAAACCGGTTGGCTATACTTGGATTGCTGTTTCTGGTCCAAAAGGAACTATTTCTAAAGTTTATCAATTTGGAGAACATAGAGGAAGAAACATCATGAGAGCAAGCTTAGCCGCTTTAAATATGCTTAGGGTACTGATTATGGATGATGCTGGATGATTATGAATATATTATTCTAGTTGTATTTTGTTTCTGAGCTCATTATCAGTAGTTTAATTCTGTATGGTATTTAATAAAATAGGGTTACCCATTTAAGTCTCGTGTAATTTAATCGAAGCGTAAGCAATCGGTTTATGCTCTACGCATCTCTGAATGATTTTATCTAAAATTGATTGGCGATGATTCCTTCTGTTAAATCTAAAGAA
>NZ_JABKBZ010000146.1:0-3720 GCF_013166635.1 Lentimicrobium sp. S6
TGATGCTTAGTTATTCCTGATATATCTAAGGCTACATTGCGTATTAATCCTAACCCAATATATTTTCTAGCTAATTCTTTTTTCTCGCCCAGGCATACTTCTTTTTTAGCAGTTCTGTTTTTAAATGACCCTCTAACTCCTTCTCTGCTAAGAGCTTTTTCAATAGCTCATTTTCCTTCTCTAGCCGCTTGATTTCTTTTAGATGTTCAGGGGTCATACCATGACGAAAACCTGCTTCGCCCATACTTTCAAACTTCTTTTTCCAAGAATAATAAGTAGCTGGGTAAATCCCATGTTTCTCTAATGTGATTTTTACTCCTTTTTCTCCTGCTTCTTTTATGAACTGAAGCTTTTCTTCTTTTGTGAATTTTCTTTTCTCTGACATTATCGTACAAATTTACAGATTTATAACTATAATCTTGTCCGATTATTTATGGGGCCAATACAATTGCTCATTTAGATATGGGGATATCCAATGTACTTTGATTTAATTATTTCAGCTGATAGTAATGAGGAAACATAAAAAAAGCTGAGAATCATAAAAGAGAATCTCAGCTTTTAAGTCAATCTATAATAGTCTTAAAATTTTACAACTAAACCAAGACCGTTTGATGTTGTTCCAATATTTAAACTAACATTCTGATTTGAGCATCTGCCCATACCATCTGTAGCTTTTCTGTATTTTGCACCTCCTGAAATCCAGATAGGGGTTCCAACAATGGCTGTAATTATCCCTCCTATTTCCAGCAATCCACCAGTCATCGCTAGGCTTTCATTTTCAAAAGTTTCAGTCTCTTCATCATATCCTGCACTCACCGCCATAACAGCACCAATAAAGAATACACCTAGGCCTCCTAATGTTACTCCCATACCCACTTTTTTCTGTGAGATAGCCTTTTTTTGCGCATTTTCGTAATACTCATAATTGTAGCCATTATAGCTACCTTTTTCATTTTGTTTTTCAAGGATGGGGCTGGTGATTTGTTCTTTAGTATTTGTGTTTTCCTCAGAGGTGCTTGTTTTCTGAGAGAAAGTGAACAAGGAAATGGTCATCAATAATGATAATAGTAATGCTTTTTTCATAGTCTTAATGTTTATTTAATTTAATTAACGGCTAAGATATAAATATTTATGATTTTCAAAAAAATATAACTTGTATAAGGTTGACTGTTGTTTAAATATTTGTCATGTTTATTTTGGGGTATTATATTCTTGCTTAAAACATTGGAGAACGCATTCGTAGTATATAATACTCAAATCTATTTTATATCTTTGGTGGATTAAACTAAACATAATAGCTGAAGAATGACATATTCCAATTAACAATTTACAATAGTGCTAATTTAAATTATGAAAAAAATAATCTTTCTGCTAATAGTATTAAGTACAAGTTGTACTATTCAAAAAAGTAATGAAACTGTGAAATTTGACCCAACAGGTCATAAAGAAAATCAATTTTATATAGATATACCTATAGGTGGAAGATTTGAATTTATTGGAGGAGGGTCAGATTGGACAGCCTATGGAATTAATTATAAAGATTCCTCATTCATTTATTTAACCAATCAAGAGTCTGTGCCATATTATAGTTTAGAAAATTTTGATAGTCATTTGGAGTCAAAATTCCTTCAAGCTACGTGGGCTGATGATACAATTATACAATCTGGAGTGAATGAAAATGATAGATATTGGAAAAACATTAGATATCATGGTATTTCCTTAGGATATAAAAATGTAGAACTAGAGCAAAAGCAAATATATGACCAATCATTAAATACTTTAAGGAGAAAAAAAAGAAATAAATTGGTGTCAGATTGATCAACCCATGGGGAGCCAAAAAAATCAGATTTTAGTATCAAAAATCAAATTATTTTGTAATATCTATTATTCAATTTAATAATTTGCTAAACCTTTTTCCTGATTAATAAGAAGTATTTAAAGTTCAAAATTTGGGATTTGCAAAAGGGTGGATAGCCTTAGTTGAACGTAGTCAAAGTGAAAGTATCGCCTCTCTGTTATTTTAAAAATTAGCTATGCATGAGCTCGCTCGGAAAGTTCTGCTATGCAAAACCTCAGCATGTTTTCCGAGGGCATATAATACTCAAAACTATTTTCATCTTTGACTGATAGCTGTCAAACACAATGGCCAGTTTAGGATTGAATCTTTTTTGTTAATTCTTATTGATGTATACACTCGGATTGCAAATTAGAGCGAGCAAGGGAAACATTTTGATAGCAAATTATTAATTAATACAATGATTTATATTTTTTAGAAAGAATCATATTTTAGTTTGTGTGCTTATAATTATTTATTAGTTTTATATAACGCAACAAAAACCCTTATAAAATGAAAAAATTATTGACTGTTTCCCTTATTTTACTTTTTATGAATTTCTCTTATGCTCAACATCATAACCCTAGTGCTAGAGAGATTGATAATAACTCTAAATCTTTAACTCATAGCATTTTTAAATTTGAAAATAACCAAAATGAACAATATTTAAAAAGTCCATTATCTCAGTATATCAAATCAAGTCATCTACAACATTGTAGGAATTGATTTTGGTCTAGTCAAAATTTAAGCCCACTAAACTGGAGAAATATCTCAGGTACTGGATCTTTTTCGACTTTTAATACAGAAACGGGAGGAGAATCTAGTATCGAACTGGTTATTACTCCCGCTCCAGGAATGAGCGTGGCCCCTTATAATGCAAAAGTAAACCTCAGTACTATTCCTCTACATTTTGAAACTCTAGAGGAAATTAGTGGCAATCTTTTCTATTTTGATGACAATGCTGAGATCCACTTTGTTTTTAAAGGTCTTGAACCTTTTGTTAATTATGATGTTTGGATTTTTGGTGTTAGAGATGGCCAT
Source organism: Lentimicrobium sp. S6 (assembly GCF_013166635.1). NCBI lineage: Bacteria > Pseudomonadati > Bacteroidota > Bacteroidia > Bacteroidales > Lentimicrobiaceae > Lentimicrobium > Lentimicrobium sp. S6. The sequence goes on from NZ_JABKBZ010000146.1 coordinate 2,876, forward strand.
GAAGGGATCAACAAGCATGTTAGTATTAAAGGAGATGGAATGGCGATAAATTTTGATCAATTGGGCATTAGTAGAAATCTTTTAATCAATGATCAGATTGGAGAATCACAAGATTCTTTGAGCGATTATTCAATTTCAGTGCCAGCCTCTACCGATGGTGAAATTTCATTTACAGTAACCACGGGATTTAGCTTATTTGCCGTTGCTGGTTTAGCTATTGATATTAATACTCCGACTGTTCAAACAGATTCAGTACATAGATTATCTGCTACTGCTGGTATTTTCTATGGTAATGTTTTAAATATTGGTGAGCCAAACTTAAGTCAACATGGATTTTGTTGGAATACAACAGGATCTCCAAATTTAAATGATAGTATTACTGAAGGTGGTACTCTTGATGCTTCTGGAAATTACGCTACCACAATTCCTAACCTTATTGAGCATACAACTTATTTTGTTAGATCGTATGCTACAAATAAGACAGGAACTGAATATGGAGATGAAATTGTATATACACATTTGCCTTCTGGTATTCCTTTAAGTAATTACTCCATAGCTTTTACCTTACTCTTATTATCTTTATTTATTGGTTTCCACAGTAAAAAGAAATAAATTTATAAAAGACATTCCATTAAACATGAGTATGGAATGTTTTGTTTTTATATAGATCATGTTATGAAAGTTATTCAATAAGATATGTTACTTTGAAGGTACTGGCGGGTCAAGAACAAAACCTGGGGGGATGAGCTAAAATGTTATACTTTTGAAAAAAAGAATCACATCAATTATGCAAAATGATTTGGCTATTATGAGTTTGTTTTTTCCAGAAGGCATGCTCGACTATT
>NZ_JABKBZ010000147.1:0-3715 GCF_013166635.1 Lentimicrobium sp. S6
TGACTGTACATGTTTATCAGAACCAAAGCAGTCGGTTCTATTTCCATCACCTCCAATGTCATTATTTTAAAAGCTAAAGCCCTTTGCTGAAAAATCTAATATTCTATAATTCACCGATTACACTTCGAGGTGTTTGGGAAAAGCCACCCCGCCTAATTCCTAAGTCTATTATTGCTTAATAGCATTGTAACTATGAAAAGGCTAAAAACCATTGCTCCCCATAATTTTTAATGTGACCCATAAAGACGCCTTCATGTTCAACCCTAATCTGCCTCAGAAGTTATAACAGGGATATAGATTATTCCTCGTAAATCATTTCAACATCATCAATTATTAGCACACTGCCTATCGCACCAGCAAAATTTGCCCCATCATAACTTGATGAAGCCACTAGCGTTATGTGTGTAGGCAAAACAAATGATGCTGAATCACTACTCACAAAACCATGATCGACAGGAAACATATATTCGGGAAAAGAGTCGTCCAACTCCCCATAAATAAAAGGGATCTCAAGTGTAGTTAATGCCTCTTGTGTTTCAGAACTTCTAGTCCAGGCAGTAGCTAATCTTTCAGTTTTTCCACCCAATCTAATTTCTAACAAAGCGTATATATCGCAAGCATCCGGATAATCAAGAATATTTCCAGGTTTGTCTTTGTTTTCGTCACCAGGAACATACGAGTATTTTAATCTTAGTAGGCGGGGTCTCCCTACGAAAGGAGTACCAAATTCAATGGCTGCCTGTGGATTTGATAGATCAATATTATCTGGATTAAAGACTCCTGTAAAAATAGAACCCGCCGAAATTGGAGCGCCAAAAGCGCCTGCTAAGCTCCCATTGTCAAGCGTAATCATTTTGGCTGCTAGATTATCTGCTCCCATATCTTCGGGTATGGTTGCTAATTTATTTAATACTTGAGTACCCTGATTTCCTGTTCCCCAAATGGTATTTGCGCCACTTTCGCCAGGCTCATAATAATCGGAAGCTGTTTGATACCATAAACTAAAATCTCCGTTACTAAGCTGTGGAGTAACTGAAGCCACATAGGAAAAAACAGTCCAGGTATGTACGCTTCCATCTTCGGCGGTTATTAATATTGTTTGTGGAGTATTTAAATCTAAAGCATCTCCAACTTGTTTATCAGAAGAAGCAAAAGATGAAAGATTTAAAGCCTGTATATTAATCTCAGATAAATCAACGCCCCCAGGTATTTCAACAGTAACTGTTAAATTCTTTGTGTCTATTTTTGCATTGGTGGCCTGGTTACTAACAACCATATCCTTAATATTGCCATACCTTGATAAACCAAAGTGGTCTTCTTTTACACAGGATTGAATTAATACTGATGAAAGTATTGCAATGGCTATTTTCATTATATTTTTTTTCATAGCTTATGGTTTTTACTTATTAGAACCTATATAATAGGCTAAACCTAATTCAAGAGATAATATATTTATATTAAAATCAACATTTTGACGTATTTCTCGTGATGAAGGGCCATCATTTATACTGCTTTCTGAAACTTTCAAATTATAACCCAGCACATTTAACTGAATTTCAAAGGCAAAGTTTTCCATGGCAAAGAAGGTAATTCCAGGGCTTAAACCTACTCCCAACATATAATCAGTGCCATATTGCTTTTTAATTTCATCATTGTATTTAATTTCTCGTTTTAAATTACTAGCCATGCCAAATGAAACGCCTATATCGGTAAAAAAACTTAACCTATCATTTTTAGTTAAGGGTACAGAAGACCTAAAATGTGGAGTTACAGCAAATCCTCTGGTAATAGAATTTGATTGTAAGGTATCCGGATCTCTGAAAACACTTCCTTCAAAATGCGTTTGATAATAATTGAAGTTTATACCGGCCATTCCATAATTTCCGGTATAATACCCTACTTTAGCCACAATGTTATAATCCAACTTTTCACCTTCAATAACTTGCTGCACTAAGTAATCAGTGTTTTCTAACTTTTTATCTTCTAGTGAAAAAGCTAGGCCCAGGTATATGTTTTTCTTTTTAAAAGGTTGAAAGTTATTATCGTAATAGTCTGACATCAATTCATAGGGAGTGAACTCCTCTTTTTGGCTATCTTGTTCCTTTTGTGCAAAGCACAACTGAAAAGTAATTACACTTATAAATGTTAGAATGCCTATTTTTTTCATTTTTAGATGTTTAAAGTTTTGTTTTAATTACTATATACCAAGCACTTAGAGTCGATCTAAATATTTTTGCTTTAGCCGTATAAATTCAGCCTGATTAATAATTTCATCATCAAACAATTCCTTTAGCTTTTTAAGATTTTCAATAGCTTCGGCTTTTTCAATTTCAATATAAACCACATGGTTTTCGACATATTGTTGATGAGAAATTAAACTATCAGTGCGTTTTAAAAGTTGTTCATTTGTTCGATTTAATTGTATTAAAGAATCGTACATTATCTGATTCCGCATTAATAAATGCTCATCTGTTGAATCAACCATTGCAATAAGAGAATCTAATAGTGCAGCAGAGCGATTCGGATCAAAATCTTGCTTAATGAATTTTTCTTTGAAAGCTAAATAAATAGCACCATAATTATCAACTAATTTTTGAAGCAAATCGTTTTTATAAGATACGATTTTTAATGTATCTGCTAATCTTTCGATTTCTATGTTTTTTTTATTGGTTAAGAATTGACAATGACCTGATATTGAGATAAAAGTCAATGCCATGAATAAAAGAGATATCTTTTTCATTTTTCAAGATGCTTTTAATAAATAATTTTTTTAGTTTTTTGTTAAATATTGAGGCGTATAAATTACTACTCCTATTTCATAACCAGCCACAGGTTTACTATTTTCTATTTTAATTATACTTTTCTATTGACTTGGGCCTCATTGAGTATCCCAAATTTATATTCGATGTACCATCTACCAAAAAAAGCTCTTTCGTTAAACTTTCTGTTCGTAAGGTACCTTCAACCCACACTGGTGTATAACGAGAACTGATTTCATAGCCCTTATCAAAATTTATATAAACAATTTGATTTTGCGGTGGTGGCGGTGTATGTATACAAGCTCCTACCCAAGGCACCAAAAGAAATTCTATTCCTTTTTTTCCATCAAAGTCCAACGGCAATAAATAACCTAACATTCTAATATATAATCCATTTAATGAATCAACAACAGCTTCCGCCCTCTCTCTCCGAAGCTCCGTAATAGCTTCGCGCTCGGCAAACAAGCCCTCAATGTCAACTCCTTCAGCAGTGAGTTTTTTTTCTGTTTCTTCAATTTTTTTCAGCGTTTCATCGCCCACACTTCCAAATTTTCTTTCTTTAAGCATCCGCATTCTCGCTACATAACTTAAATCATAAATTTGGTCCTCCGTCAATTTTTCAAAAGGATCATCAATTTTAACTTCATCCGAAACCAGATTAAACCATTGAATTACTTTAACCTCCTGAGCAAATAGGCTGGTAAAAACAGAAAAGTGAAAATTATATGGCGCATGTTTTTTTTAAAGTTTTTTATTATAAAAGCAAGTTACATTTTAACTGTCATTCCATCCAAAAGTGAGTATTTACTGAAGTTTCTCACCGTTATAAACTGAGCATTTTAGAGAAAAAATGCAGCATGAAACCTTGGGAATCCCTTGGTTTTATTGTATCTTTAGGTTACCACACAAAAAGTACAAAACATGCTACATTACGAAGATATCTCAAAAACAGAAGA
>NZ_JABKBZ010000148.1:0-3656 GCF_013166635.1 Lentimicrobium sp. S6
AAATATTTAGGAAAATTAATGTGTGAAAATGAAACAAATTAATGTGTAAATTTAGCCTAGAAATTATAGCTGTTCACACTGGCACAATAACGTCGGTATGACTGGCACAATAACGCCGGTATATCCAATCATTTTTCGTATATCTAGTTTCATTTATACATGAACCAAGACCAATTATTAAAACAATGATTAATAAGAAACCTGTAATATTTTTCATTTATTTTCTTTTGGCTTGCATATAACGTTTAGTATAAGAATAGTAGCCGACTGCGTGGCACTTTCCTGTCAAATTACAAGAAAGTTGAAGCGGGCTACAACCCTTGAATTTACTACTGTTTCGGCTATTATTTTTATACATTGTTGGCGGTAGTTTTTATTCCATTTCTCCAAACAAAAAGAAATTGAAAGACTCATAAATCATTCGTTTATATGGTGAATTTCCTTTTAGTCTATTTTCAATTTTGTTTTCTGTTTTATACTCACTTTTTAATCTAGGAAATTCTGAAATATAAAATTCAATTCCCTCTTTAAAATCTTTTAATGTGTATTTCCATCCGCAAACTTCTTGACCGAAATAATCAATTTTCACACAGCCACTTTTCGAATCCCAATATATGTCCTCATAGGTAATTGAATCATTTTGTATTAAAAGTTCTCCTTCATTTCCTGCTCCCATCGAAATCCATTTTTTTGTCTTTTTATGCTGAAGAAGAAATACAATTTCTTTTTGTCCTATTTCATATTTTATTATTCTGTTTGCACAAGTCCAGTCTTCAAATTTTTCAATTGTGATATTTTTTGAAATTGAGTCACCTTTAATCCAATCTATTATTTTTAAAGTGAATGTCAATGAGTCTTGGTCAATAATTTCACCTTCTAAAATCACATCGGATTCAATAATTAATTGAGGAAGCGGAGGCGGGTCGTAATCAGCAAATGCAGTCGTGCCCAATAAAGTAAAAATCACTATTAGAATTTCTTTTTTCATATACAATTTAAAATTTTTCTCCCCATTCGTCCTTTAATCGATATATTTTAGGGAAGCCTCTCAAGTAAATAATCTCAATTTCATCACCTATTTTGTATTGATTAAGAGAGTCTTTCTCAAAACTTGTATTATATATTTCACCGCATACTTCATATGAACATTTTATTAACCATGACTTTGTCCTATGAGAAGCATATTTTTTTTCAACTACTTTAGATTCAGACCAGATACCATTTTTTAATAATTGTTGTTTTTCTCGATAACCGTGATAAATCCCAAAACTTGGTCCAAATATTAAAGGAGTCAAAAAAGCTAAAGTGATTGCTAGTGCTCCATAGGGTTTATAATTTTTTACAGTTTTAAATACTGAAACAGGTAGCAAGAAGAATATAACTCCAAACATTAACCATCCTAAATATTTCCAATCAGGATACATTATCTGTCTTGGTGTAAATACCAAAAACAGGATTAAAGCAATTGTTATATAAATCCAATATTTACTTTTCATTCTGCAATTTTGTCTCTTTAAATTACCGCCAACGTTTGGAACATGGTGCGTTTGGATTTTTGAAACCTATTTTTTTCAATTTACCACTCACTTTATTTATAGCTAATATCGTCATTAATTACTCTGTTTTCCAATTGCACTATGTTTTTTGTTGGCACCAGTAATTTATTATTTCCTTAGCCATAAAATTATTTTGTCTCCAAAATATTCATTAATTGTTCCAGTGAATGCTATGATAAATCCTAATATCATAAGTATTCCTTTAATTTCTCGTGATTCAAGTATAAAAGAGACAATAAAAAGTATAAATGCTAAACTATATAAATACTTATTAATCAAGTTTCTTTTTTCTGATTTAGAAGCATTCAACCAATTTTTAAAATTATCATTGTCTGAGTCCCATTCAATTAATCTTTCGAAGATAGGAATAGAGTTTTTATAATCCTTTAAATTATAGAAAGCTCTTCCTTTGCTTGTTAATATACTCCAATATGTGGTGTAAATATTTAAGTCAATATTGTAAGTTTTGGAATTATTATCTAACAATTGTATTACCATTTCAGCTTTCGATATGGTCTTTCTATATTTTCCAGTCTTCTCAAGACTTATAATGTACTGACATTGGAGAAGAATAAATTCTTCGAAATCAGCTTTGTCTTTGAAACTTGATTTGTTTTCCAGGATTAAAATATTTGATTCATAGAACTTAATGATTCCGTAATAGTCATTCGGTTCTAGTTCGTAAAAATCATCATATAATATTTCTAATCCTCTCATTTCTTATTATTGGTGCCAACGGTTTGGCTATGTGGAGTGCGGGAATTTGAAATACTTCATTGTCAAGTTGCCACTGAGCCAATTCGTTTATATAATATTTCAAATTTACCGTCAATCTTCGAAGACGAATTGGCGGTGCTAATGCGGAGAACTGAGGTTGAATTACCTACTGAAACCCGCATTACATATAGCTTTTGTTACCGTGTCGTTTTTAATTAAATTCTTAGTCAACAAATGGTTTTTCTTATGGAATTGTCAAGTGTTTAATCGATTTTAATAAAATAATTATCACTACCATCAATGTAGCTATTGTTGCATTCCAGTGTTACTCCACAAATTAGAATACGTCCATATAATAAGGTCGTTATGGTAGAATCCAATTCTAATCCAAATAACTCTCCATCTTTGGGTTTAACAGTCCATTTTGCTGTGTTTGTAAGTTCTCCATTTTCTATGATTTGCAAACTTGAATCATTAAAGAATTCAATTACGGTATTTTCACTTTCCGTATTCATGCCATTTTCTGGTGCCCAGTAACTCTCAGTATAAGTCCATTTCCATTTTCCGATTAATGCATTTTTAATTTTCACATCAGACCATTCTGAATCATTATAACAATTCCAAATGTCAGTTTGGCTCATCGGTCTCTCGGTAATTTCTTCTTTATCACAGCTTAAACAAAAAAGGGTTATTAAGGCTACAAAGATTATGTTTCTCATATTATTTGTTTTTCTTATTATGATGGTTAATTTTCCTTTGGGGTTGCGCTCAAATTATAACTAACGTCAAATTTTGAAAGTTCTTCGTTTATTTTTTCATTCATGTTCGTAGATCTGGGTTTTCAAATGCACGGTAACGTTTGGAACATGGTGCGTTTGGATTTTTGAAACCTTTATTTTTCAAATTACCACTTACTTTATTTATAGCTAATATCGTCATTTATTACTCTGATTTCCAAATGCACTATGTTTTTTGTTGGGCTCCGTTTTTCATTATTTTTCCTTCCATTATCTCTAACAGGTCTTCAAAACTACATTCGAGCCAATCTGTAGCAATACTCAAAGGTGTCTTATGCGATTTATTATTCATTTTTAATTGAAGTCTTTTAATTCCAGTTGAGTTTTGAATGAACTTTTGCGGTTTTTTTACGAAAATTAGCAAGAATACTGGTCCTTGTAATTGATTATGAATTTTTAATTCAGTTATCTCATTCCAGTTTACGAAATGTCCTTTATTAGGTCCGACATTTATTTTAATAGGGTTACCCATTTAAGTCTCGTGTAATTTAATCGAAGCGTAAGCAATCGGTTTATGCTCTACGCATCTCTGAATGATTTTATCTAAAATTGATTGGCGATGATTCCTTCTGTTAAATCTAAAGAA
>NZ_JABKBZ010000149.1:0-3615 GCF_013166635.1 Lentimicrobium sp. S6
AACCTGTAAAATGCATGGTGTAAATCCTCAAATATGGATGAACAAAGTCTTGGAGCTTATTGCAGAGCACAAAGTCAATAAACTTTATGAGCTCTTCCCGCAAAACCTGTCCCTGCTATAATCATAGTATTACATTCTTTTAATATAATTATCCTTGTAGTTGGTCAGATGCTTACTACATAAACAGTTATTCTCAAACTGTACTTACTGATGGCGACATAGTTTTCACAAGGTATGTTAGTGATAATGAAACATTCTCTTTCGTTTTTTTAACAGACATTTCTGCTACAACTGAGTTTTACATCACTGATGAGGGATGGAATGGCTCTAGTTTTTATACCAATGAAAGTACTATGAAATTTGTAGCAAATACAAATATTAGTGCTGGTGAGGAGTGCCATGTAGATGCAACAGCCTTAAGTTATACATTCACTTCTGGCTCAACACCATTGTCAATTTCGAGTGATGGAGCATTTAGTCCTTTTCTTGGAAACATGCTTGGTACCTTTGGAGATAATTTATTTATTTATCAAACTGGACCTACTAATGTTATTGCAGGACTCTCAGCTGATAATGGTATTGCAGGATCCTCAGGAAATGCATGGTTTACATCTGCCACGTCATCAACTAATGGCTCTGTAATACCAACAGGAAAGTCAAACGCATCAAATGGTTTTTTGGGTTTATTTCCAAATGGGGTAAATTCAGAAGTGGATAATGCACAATATAAATCAACATCACTTCATTCTGGTGATAAGGCAGCTTTACTTGTAGATCTTATGGATATAAACAAATGGGAATTCGATAATAGCACATTATATTCTCCATCGACTACTCCATTTACAGTTACTGGAGCAACACCCCCAGTATCTGCATCAATAACAGCTCAATCAAATGTTGCTTGTCCAGGAGGAAACAATGGCTCATTAACAGCTACAGCTTCAGATGGAAGCCCGAACTTTTCCTATGTATGGAGTAATGGCTCTACAACAACAAATACTGCTTCTACCACAAATACCATTTTAAGTTTAGCTGCTGGTACATATACAGTAACAATAACTGACGATAATGGTACTTCAACAGCAAGTACAACTCTTTCTACCTTGCCTGATAACACACCACCAGTTATTACCGTATGTGCCTCAACTCCTAGCAATATCCCTGCTAATGCTTCTTGCCAAGGGACTGCTCCTAATTTAACAGGTTCTGTGACGGCAACAGATAATTGTACTTCTTCTCCAACCATTACACAATCACCAGCTGCTGGTGCTACTCTTGGGTTGGGAACCACTACAATTACCCTTACTGCTACTTGTACAGTAAATCAAACGGTGGTAGATAATACAACTCCTGTCATTACTGTTTGTGCTTCTACACCAAATGATTTGATTGGAAATAGTTCAAATCAAGCCATAATGACTGATTTGACAACTTTGGTAACGGCAATTGATAATTGTACTGGTTCTCCTATCATTACTCAGTCACCAGCTTCTGGTGCAACTCTTGGTCTTGGTGTAACAATCATTACACTAACCGCTACTGATGGAAGTGGCAATTCAGCTACTTGTACGGTAAATCAGACGGTAATTAGTGGGTTTGGAGTCACTATCTCTTCACAAACTAATGTAAATTGTTATGGTTCAAGTACGGGATCATTAACAGCAACAACAACAACAACAACAACAACAACAACAACAGGTGTACCAAATTACAGCTATTTATGGTCAAACGGATACTCAACTTCGAATACTGCTTCTACCACAAATACCCTATCAAGTATCTCAGCAGGAACTTATACTGTCACAGTTACAGATAATAGCGGTCAAACCGCAACTGCGTCTGCTACAGTAAGCCAGCCCTCTGCCGTCTTGAGTGCTTCAATAACTGCTCAAACTAATATTGATTGCAATGGAGGTTCAAATGCTTCAGCAACAGCTGCTGGTTCTGGCGGTACTTCACCCTATATTTATGCTTGGAGTAATGCCGCTACAACAGCTGCTATCACAGGTGTATCTGCAGGAGCCTATACAGTTACAATAACAGATAATAATGGCTGTACCGATACAGAGACTGTGACCATAACTGAACCAACAACTTTGGTAGCTGCTGCAGTAGTAGATGCCAATGTAAGTTGTAATAGCGGAAGTGATGGCGGAGCCACAGCATCAGCCACTGGCGGTACTTCACCCTATACTTACCTATGGAGCAATGCTGCCACAACAGCTGCTATCACAGGTGTAGCTGCCGGAACCTATACAGTTACTGTAACCGATGCCAATGGTTGTACCGATACAGAATCTGTGACCATTACTGAGCCAGCGACATTAGTAGCAGCAGCAGTAGTTGATGCCAATGTAAGTTGTAATGGAGGAAGTGATGGTGCTGCTACAGCATCAGCCACCGGAGCTACTTCACCCTATACTTACCTATGGAGCAATGCTGCCACAACAGCTGCTATCACAGGTATCGCAGCCGCAACTTATACCGTAACGATTACCGATAATAATGGCTGTACCGATTCAGAATCAGTGATCATCACAGAGCCTGAAATGCTAATAGTGAATAATGTTATTACAACAAATGCAAGTGGATGTGCACCAGAAAATCCTTCCATTTCAATTTTAGCCAGTGGCGGAACACCAGCTTATATGTATTCAATAGACCATGCTAACACCTGGCAGACCTCAAATCTTTTCGAAGATTTAGCAGCAGGCAATTATGATATCTATGTGAAAGATGCCAATGGTTGTATTAGCGGATGGGGAACAACAATTCATGTAAATGAACCAGCTCCAATCGTTATCACATTAGATGGAATCACCAATGTAGATTGTAATGGAAATAGCACAGGTGTTATCCATATGACAGTTTCAGGCGGAACCCCAGACTTTACTTACGAATGGGTAGGACCTGATGGATTTACTGCAAGTACAGAAAGCATCAACGAATTATTCCCAGGTGATTATGTATTGACAGTAACTGATCAAAATGCATGTGTTGAAATTTCAGGGCCTCATACAGTTATAGAGCCATTAACAGCTCTAAGTATTGATGAAGTAACTTCAATGGATGTGACTATTTGTGCAGGTAATATGAATGGAAGTATCGCGATCGTGGCAAGTGGAGGAACACCTACTTACCTATATTCTATTGATAACGGAACTACTTATCATATTAACCCATTATTCGAGGACTTAGGACCAGGTGTATACAAAATATTAGTTCGTGATGCCAATGGTTGTGAGACAGTACTAGATGAAACTGTAACAATTACAGAACCAGCTGCTATTAATATTGTAGCCGTTGATGTAGTTAATGTGATGGGCTGTTTTGGAGATGCTAGTGGCGAGATTCATATCGATGCTACTGGAGGAACTGGAGTATTAAAATATTCCATCGACAATGGTGCTACGTATCATGCTAACGGTGGAATCTTTACAGGTTTAGTAGCAGGAACATATCAAGTGAAAGTGAAAGACATGAATGGCTGTAGAGTTCTTTATGATATGCCAACAGTAATTACCGAACCTGCTTTATTAGAAGTAGTTGAAGTAATACTTACAGATGTAAGTGGATGCTACGGAAATACCAATGGTATGATTGAAGTAGCTGCTA